>JANPLP010000770.1:0-10801 GCA_031426595.1 Planctomycetia bacterium
TCATTTGGACCGCTGTCAATGACCGGTCTTCTGGCAAGAGGACAATCTTGGAGCTCAGGATAAATGTTGAAGGCCTGTTCACATGCCTGCATGACCGTGTCTTTGATAAGTACACTTTAAAATTTTCGACGCTCGATCGCCAAAAACATCATCAACCATTCACCTATCGGCTTGTTCGCAGCGGTGCGCAACCTCCGCGTTGTTTCACTCTGTTTGCTGTACTGGCTCTATACAGGGGTCGAATCCACTTGCGGCTATCTATTGTTCAGCTTCTTAACGATGGAAAGAAACTACTCAGTCGCCATTGCCGGGACAGCAACCAGCGCCTACTGGGGAGCTTTGACGATAGGCCGTATCGGTTTCGGACAAATTCTCGTCCGTCGTCCAAAAGCGGGTGTGCTGACGGTGACGGCATGCATTGCAGTGGTGGCTTGTCTGATGCTTGGCATGAAGACGCAATGGTCCTTGGACCTCGTCGGCGCCGCCTTGCTAGGCTTAGCTCTCGCCCCAGTTTTTCCCACTTGGATATCCATCACCCCGGACTACGTCGGTCAATCGCTTTCTGCAACGTCGATTGGACTGCAAATGGCAAGCGCGGCCATTGGAGCCGCAACATTTCCGTTAGTCGTCGGCCAGCTTGCGGGTAGCTATACTTTCGCCATCATTCCCGTTTGTCTGCTGGTGGGTGCGGTGGCGGTACTCGTCCTCCAAGTTGCGATCTTCCGCAACATGTCAAAGATTCAGCTTGTCGTGCCTCGAGCCGACTGAGCCAAGGCTTTCACGACCATGATTTTGTTCGGCTGACCACGTAGTCACACCAAGCTAGTCACTTAGCCAAGCACTTAGATCCAGAAGTGCGAAAGCCATCGGTGAACAAACAAGCAGCCCAACAGGCCGATATGAAATTGACGATCACGAATTATTATGGAATGCGTAAGCATTTCCAAACGAGTTCCGTAGGACAGGAAAACTGAATATGCCAATAAAAGGCTTTACACGCAGCTGCGGTTTACTTCTGCTTGCAATTTCGGCAATTGTGGCCTCGAGCTGCGCTGCCGATGAGCCAACTGGGCGTTGGAAGGGTCGCTGGTCAAGCGATTCAACTGGGCACTCAGGACCAATGCGAGCACGCGTTACAGCGACCGACCGCGGCACCTACAAAGCCATTTTTGCTGGTCGCTTTGCAGGCATCATTCCGTTTGTTTATCGAGCTGAATTGGTACCGACGCAAACCTGGGACGGTGTCGGCTATACAACATTGAAAAGATTACCGCTGCTGGGAAGCTACCGCATGCAAACCGCCATCGATGGTAACTTGTTCAACGCCAACTGGTCGGCAGTAGGCGACACGGGGCAAGTTCGATTGCTTCGCGTTGCAGACTAGCTACGAACGCAAGATTGGCCGCATAGCAATTCGTTGCTACCCGATAATGCTCGCTACGATTATGACGATGATCACAGCAGACCAAACTACGGTCATTGACCCTCCCATGATGATTCCAATCCAAGCGTGAACACTCCCGCGGATCACTGGATTCAACTTGTACCGCTTGAGCCCCATGATTCCAAGGATGAACGCGGGAATGGCCAACAACAAACCGACACACGGAAACAGCGAAAACAAACCGAGATAGTAAGCAATCAGGGCATGGGGATTCTTATACGGAATCAAGCCTCCTGTATTGTCCGTTTCGCTGCTAGGATAAGACGGCTGCGGATTCGGAGGGTTCTGCTGAACTGAGTAAGGATTGTGCACTGGCGGTAATTCACTCATCTACCGACCTTTTCTCGTTGAAAATGGATTAGTTAACTAGGCTGCGCTCGCAGAGTATATCCAATCATCGGTACAGGCGGGGCCTCCAGGCTGGAGGTACGCTGGGGTATTTCTCGTAAAAACGTTTGATGAAGTGTCGTCCACTCCAATTCAAACAGTGCGGCTGCCAGCCCCAACGAGACAGCACACGATCGCTGATCTTGTCATTCGTTACATTCGCAACAATCGCTAATGAACCTTTGATGCGGGCTACTTCGTCTAGCACCAACGTCGCGACGTAGACGGTCGCAAAGGATGTTGAGTCACTCGAGTGGACGTAACTCAGCGTTAGGAACTGAGGTGCACTCAAGGGTGTATGAAAGTACAGATCGCATCGATCATTAGCTGCGTTACCGCCATTTGACTTACGACTTACAGAATGCTTTTTGCGACGATCCCAAGCAGCGCGAAGTTGGTTACCCATGTATGGCCACCACCTTCCGAAGACAGCTTGCAGATTTCCATTGGCAACGACAATATGCCCAGCTCTCCGCTGACGAAGCAAAACCGACTGGGCCGCAAGGTCGGTGACTGCTTCCAGTCCTAACTCGGCTAGGCGCTCTGTGACTGGTCGTCGGACCAAATCAAGCCGCGAATTAATCGCCAAATCCATAACATTGCTCCCATAGCCACTACACAGGCTGCCAAGATCATCAGTAGCGTCAAGCCGAGCGAGAACACTGGCAGCGCCCAGCCGAACCACAATCCACTCCATCCAATGAAGACAGCGACCGCCGCCGCACAGAGATAGGGGCCGTAAGGCGCTGCTTTCTCACCGGTCAACAAGTACTGCACCACAACTATCAAGACCGCCATCAGCGGAGCAATGAAGAAAATGAGAATGCTCGGCTGCCAGCCAGCGTAAGTTCCAATCATCGCCATCAAAGTGACGTCGCCAAAACCAAGCGCTTGCACTCGCAAAGCCGCCGACGCGGAGATTCGAACCGCCCATGTAATCCCGCCCGCACATGCCAGCCCCAATAGACTGCTCAGCAGATATGGCCAACGTACAATCGGCAGCATCCAAGCAACGCAGACTCCGGCAGCCATCGCGAGGCTCACCGCGAGCGCTACTTTCCATAACCAGTGTGGGCGAAGCAGGCGAGCCGCGAAGTACACAATCGCTTTGCGGAAACCACGTCGTAAAATGATTCTCCGATCAAGTAATGCAAAGCCCCATACAGCGATGATTGCGATGGCGAAGTACAAACCCCAAGGACCATTTAGCCAGTCCATCCAAACGTTCGGCGATATCGCATCAAGCTCGGCAGGCAATTCACCATTAGCCGTTAGCACAGTCGTGAAGCCCATCCAACCTGGAACCATGGCCGCACCCAACAACCCAATGACTGTCCCCGGAATCGTGACTGTATCCGGAATCGATTGCTCGTCAAAGTCAATGAAGGTCGCAATGGTCATGAGAGTGATCAGCACAAAGTGTCCGATGAACTGACCATGTAGCTCCATTTGCATGGCTGGTACAAACATTTTCAAGGCCAGCGGTAACGTGCCGCCATGAATTAAAAACTGAAAGTACCAAACAACTGATACCGGAAAAATCAATTCGATCAGTAACGGTCGTACCCAATAGCGTGCACCATGTTGCTTGGCCTCATGGCGAAGATTCCACCAGCCTATAACTGGCAGATGATCTGCCCAGCTTCGAGAGGGCATTCCTTCAGGCGGCTTTGCCCAGGGACCGAGTTGCCGACTGAAATGCGCCCATGAGTAGATGGCCCAATTCGCAAAGCGCGCAGCAGCGATAGATAGCAGTAGAACTACCAACAAACGCACGGAGTAGGGAAGGGATACGAAAGCGTTTACCACCGCAGATCCTTGAAGTGCCGAGACAAGTCGTCGCGCATCCCTGACTTTCAACATGCCCGGACGGATACTCAGACGCCACGCGCTGTTCTACCGTTCACTCAAACAGCCATCCAGCCGTTAGAGTTTATGCAACCGACAATCTCATCGCATATCTCATCGGGTGTTTTCGCTTCCACCGAGATTGTTTGATCCGACAATTGTTGATAAATGGGCGTTCGCTTCTCAAGTAGGTCGCTAACTTCGGCAAATCCGCCACTTTGAGACAGATTCGGACGACGCAGTTGTGTCGCCTGATCCGTTTGAATGCGTTGATAGAGGTACTCGGCACTTGCACGCAACCAAACGCATCTACCGGAAGACTTTAGCACCTGCTGGGTCGACTCACGCAGCACCGCACCGCCACCTAAAGAAAAAATGGTAGGCTGCGTTGCGTTAGCGGAAACTTCACGGACAACACTTGCCTCCAAATCGCGAAACCACGGCTCACCTTTCTCAGCAAAGATGTCCTTGATTGACATGCAGCTCTGCAATTCAATCAAGTCGTCCGAATCGACAAGTGGACGTTTGAGTTTCTCTGCCAACCTGCGGCCCACGGTAGATTTCCCGGAGCCGCGATAACCAATGAGATAGATATGCATCGGTGACTACTTCGAACTTTTCTTCTCAACACCTAAGCTTGCCAACTTATCGGCTAAATCTTTTCCGTGAGATTCGGTCTTGACCATGTCATCGACAGCCAAGATCTTTCCATCCTTGCCAATGATGATCGTAACACGATTCGCAGCTTTGCCATCGGGTTTCAACACGCCGAACATTTTGGCGTTCTTACCTTCCGGATCGCAGAGTATTGGATAATCCAAGTCGAGACTCTTAGCGAACTCGGCATTCTTTTCAACCGGATCGGTGCTGGCCGTGAAGTAAGCAACATTGTACTCCTTGAGCAGCGCGCCGGACTCGCGCATCGACTTGCACTCTTTGGTGCAACCACCTGTAAAAGCTCGGGGGAACCACGCAATGATCACCGCCTGCTTACCCGCAAAATCTTTAGCTGCGTAAGTCTTGCCATCACTTCCTTTCATTTCAAACTCGGGCGTTTTGGCTCCGACTTTAACCACGTCTTCGGCCGAAGCATACGACGCCAAACCTACCAAGCTTAAGCTTAACGCGATCATAAACTTGACTGCTATTCGATGCATCGTTCTCTCCTAAAAAAGTTGCTGTCTGGGGAAGCGTACATGTTAACACGATCCTACTGCGGAATGGCTTACGAAATGCAAATCCGCCGCTTCAGCCATTTAAAATTTCACCTGGTAAACGAGGTTGACGCACCCTTTCACTACGCGATTCTCGTTGACGTCGGCATCACATACTCAGGGGTCCAACGGTAGCAAGCTGGCTAACGTTTGAGCGGCTGTTGCAAGACCGATTCCGTTATTTCCGGGAGTAACGCTAGGTAGTCTGGGTGGACATCTTCGACAATCACGATGTCCCCTTCGATCTTGAAAATGTTTAGCCGCACTGGTGAACTGCTCGCAAGCTGCAGCCCGAGCAAAAACAAGAGTACGCCAAGGACTAGCGTCAACGCAGCCGGCGCGCTCAGCCACCGACTGAGTGTCGTTAGTATGAATATCACCACCAGCACTGCGCCGATCAGCATCAGCAGCAATCCGCTATTTACTCAGCGACGATGTTTGCGATAGACAGTGCGTCCAAATGGCAATGCGATTTCAAGCCGACGGTGTATGAAAGGTGACAACATGAAGTAAGGGAACAACGCAAATAATAGCAACACGTACGCCCACTTGGGTTGCCAAATCTGGCTAATTGGATGTGCATACGGCGCTGGTTCGCCCGTCACCATACAATAAGGAGGCAACTGAGCGTCCGATCGAAATACCAACCAATCACCGTCGCGCCAGACCCAGTACTCAGGCGTGAGCCGAGCATCAACCATGCTGGCAGGCGGAGCGTACGGATTTATAGACGCACTGGTCTCGCTCATTCAGTACCGTTCCCATGAATTCTCACGGAGTGTCCAACATATTTGCTAACGTCAGACTGGTCGTTAAGGCGTCTGTTATTGTACCGTCGGCAGTCTCTCAACGCGACGGAAAGCAGCGAGCGGGTACTATTGGAATGTTGGAATGCCAGCCTACTGACGGGGTTTTTAGTTTTACAATTCGATTCGAATGCTGCGAACCCCAACCGGCTGCTGGCGTCTGAGTGAACGGACGTTTCGAATAGTCTTCCATTTTCATTACAACAAGAGCAATGAAAAAGCGAAATCAAAAATACACGCGTTCCGCTGGTTCTCATATTAGATCCGACCGGGGTGCGGGCGAACCAAATGGCTCCCAAGAGGCGATGCCTCCAGCGAGTGCGCCCATCGTTGATCGAAAAGCACTGCAGCTTTGCCGTCAAATCGAGCGCACGATTGGCTTGGTACTAAGCGGAGAGCTCGACGACGATCGCATTCGCGATTTGATGGTGCACTCCGTCGTTCCAGCTCCATTCAGCAGCCATGTGCTGGTTACGCTGCAGGCGCCAGAACAAATGACTGAACCCGAGCTATTTGAGCTGGACGCGCTGCTGTTTGAATACAAAGGTAGGATTCGCACTGCGGTGGCTCAAGCCATTAGTCGCAAGAAAGCGCCCGACCTAACTCTCCGAGTGGTTAACGGCCCAAGTTAAAGCTGGAAGTCCAGCAAATAAATTGCGAAGCGGACACTCCGCTGCCGAGACCATTAGCGAATAGGTCGCAACGTCGAGGAGGCAGGAGCGGCTGGCAGAGAAACCAACTTGGCTTGAGCCAAAAGGTGGTCCACGATCGGCTGCACCGCTTGCGATGGTAGCGCATACGAGGAAACACGACCGGCGCGAGCGATATTAATGCCGACAACTTTTCCGTCAAGGTTTACCAATGGACCCCCGCACTGCTGGGGTTCGAGCACGGTGTCGTGCAGAAAGACTTTGCTAAACCCAGTTGACCGCGCGCTCACGCGTCCGTTGACTTCCATCTCAGTTGGGTCAAGCAATTCGTCGGTCAAGTCCATCAAACGTGCTTCGACTTCGAATCGCTTTTCGGCTCGGTCGATACCCAAACGGATGAAATCGCCGGCTCGGCCACCCTCTTTGATCGCTTTGAGAACTTCGTCGCGCGATTGCAACTCCTTGCCATTGACAGAAAACACTGTGTCGCCACGACGGACTCCAGCGTCGTAAGCTCCACTGCCCGGCAGAACCATGGCGACAGCGCCTCCGCCGCGGGTATCTTCCAACGAAACACCCAGCCGAGGATCTTTGGGGAGGATGCTTTGAATCCCCGCGCTGATGACACCCACCGCAACCGGGGTCGCTTTCAAGTCGCTGGTCGCCAACCACTTGCCGCGCTGCGGAGTACTGCTCGTATCCCACACGACAGCCATTAAGTCGGTTTCGGGGATATGCATCAACGCCAAGTCTTGTTCGCGGAACGAGGTGATCAAAGATGCAGTCGCTTCCCGACCGTCAAACAAGCGACAAGTCACCTCACCGCTAGAAGGAAGCTGACTTAGCTTGGTTACAACCCATCCATCGCTATCGACGATTGCGCCGAGTGCTATTTGCTGACCGCTGTGGAGTAACTGAACCGTGCTTTTCCAGTTATCACCCATCGCCTCATCGAAAGCACGCAGCATGTATAAACTGGTTCGCTGATTAGCACGCTGACTATGCACGGAAGAAAAATCTGGCCGCAACGAACGTCGCGCTGGTTCTTGAACCAGCCGCGTTGCAATGCTTCCTTCCTCGGCACTCAGGAAAGTCGCCGCTCCGGACAAATCGCCGGTTGGCGTTTCGCCTATTAGGCATTCCGCGACTTGAGGCGAAAAAGAAGTTGAGACGAAGGCAACGAAAAGTACAAACGTACGTACAATGCGAGTAATCACAGCTTTGCAAACTTTCTAGCAAAATAGTCATTGCCTGAATCTGATCAGACTCCATTCTAGTCAGGCGTCGTTCGATTGTGTTACTCGCCACTGCGATCCTGCAGCAGCAATTCTTCAGCCACTTTACATCACTCTGCCACGCCAACCTCTATCGGCAATTTCAGCACATCCGTGCCTCGGACGATCTCGATGAACACAGTGTCACCAGGTAAAGTTTGCTGAACCGCCGCTTGAAGATCGGCAAAGGTCGCAATCGGCACACCATCGAAACTGCGAATTCGATCGCCAGCTACGATGCCTGCTGCTGCGGCTGCACTGCCGCGTCGAACACCTTTCACAATTGCCTCGACGACAGATGGATCGTCGCTCCCTTCGACACCTATCACAGGCCTAAATCCAGGCAAAACGCCCCAAGCCTGACCACTTTTTAGCCGGTCCCAATCGTCGCGGAAAACACCGATAGGCACATGCATGTTGTCTTCCAGTTCCGTACCAATCCGCGAGTGAATTCCGATAAGCTCTCCCTCTAACGTGAACAGCGGGCCACCACTATCTCCGCCGATCAAAGTGCAATCTGTAAAGAGCGTGTGCGCCGACCAGTCCTGCTTTTCTCTACTATCGCCTTTAATAGTTAGAATACGACCGACACGGATTACATTGCCACGCTCAGCTTGCCAGCCCCCAGGATGGCCCGCCGCAATACACCATTGCCCAACTTTAAGCTCTTGGCTGCGACCGATGCTGGCGTGAGGCCAAGGCGTTCCGCGCATCGTATTAATCTTGATCAAGCCGGCGTCCTTGTCGCGATTCATCCCTAATGTCGTCGCTTCAACACGCGTACCGTCGCTGAGTCGCACCCAAGCTTGGCGACCAGGCTTGCCGGCAACGTGCGCCGCAGTCAGGACGTATCCATCGCCGGTAATGATCACACCGCTCCCCTGTGCGGATCCTTGTTGGACGTTGACGGTCACCTGTTCAATAACCTTCGCAACTTTAGATTGCTGGTCTTCGAGCGCTTTCAGTTCAGTGAGGCTCCTGGGCTCGTTCCCTTTAAACACCTGCCGCAACTTAGCATCAAGAGCTACGAACGTCGCGCCGGTGCTTTCGGCCGAACTGACAACCGGCTTGGCGGCAGTTCGCTGTGCCTGTTGCTTGGATTGAACCGCACCCTGGGGAGGTAGGACCAAATTGCCCTGGGGCAGAAAACTTCCCTGACTCTGGAACTCTGGCTGTTGGATTTCTGGTTGCTGAGAGTAGACAGGTGCTCCAGTCGACAGCAGAGCTAGTATTGCAAGCTGAACTGGCTGCACCCAGTTGCTGGGAAGTTTCTTGAGTCGAAATGTCAGCATCAGTGAATCCTGCTGGGGGTGAGGTCTAACTGTACCGATTATAGCTACTTGAACAAATTTGCTCACGGATCGATTATTCGTGGTGGCGCGACAAAATAAAAGCCTTTGGCAAATCGAAATTCGCAATTGCCCCGAAATGCTCGGCAAGTTCTGTGAAATAGTGACGACTTTGCCGGTCACGACTCCCCTTCGTAGCACCGGTATTCCCTCCCCAGACTGCTTCCCGAATCGGGCCCGTACTTTCCTGTTCCATAGCCGCTGGCCCGCTACTCTGCGCCTAATTCGTCACTGCGTCTAAGCATCGCTTCAATCCGCGTAAGGTCCTTCAATCCGCGTAAAGTCATCAGACGGCGACCGATTAGCCCGGTTGGGGCCAGCGTTTAAACTCCCGCTCAATTTCGTGGCACTGACTTCCGCAGCTTGTCCTCGCGACCCGTCGCTGACTCGTGAACTCAAAATAAGTTCAAACCATGCACGTGCAATCCAGGCTATGCGATGCAATTTGCAGCATGGCGAGCGGCAGCAATGCAAACTTGTTTTGCTGGCGTGCAAGTCTCGGCTGCGTACAAGTCTTGGCTGGCGTGCAGGCCTCCGCAGGCGGGGTGGCACGCCCTGAGGCTTTGCGAAGGGCGTGGTTTGAGCGACATTAGCCACCCCTTCGCAAAGCCTCAGAGCGTGCCAACCTAAAATTTAATTTGGTCAATGCACTAGTGGACCATGCCGACTGGCGAGTTGATCAAAATGAGGGTTAATCCAGTTTGCCGTCCACACCCAACTGATGAAAAAAGTGTTCGACGGTATGTTGATTCTCCAGCAACCAGTCAATAGAAGGCTCATTAGCCAACGCCTTCTTCAACACCTTGACGGTCGCTTCGCGGTGAATCTCAAACAACGCCTTGTGGTCGATGTTCTTCAACTCGTTGACGCTCGGGTCCAGCCATACGGAGTAGATGATGCCCAGTTCATTCGCTTTCGACTTATCGATGATCCCCTGTCGAACTGCGTCCAGAACACCGTGCGCAATACCTGCTTGAACAGTCCCCATGAGGATGTTCGTATAGCGAGCACTGGATACGGTTACTTTACTGACCATCAACGTCGCCGGTTTGACTTGGACGTCGCTGTTGAGGATCGCGAATACGCGCGTGTGACCTTTTACCTGATCGCCCAGCAGCGTCGCGAGGGCTGTTCCGACTGGACCGTCGAGTTCGCCGATCGCGATCTCAGGCTCGGCACATAGATACGCTTCGTTTCCCTCGACGAGTGCTTCCGCAGTTCTCATTCCGATTCGCATTTTGCTTTCCTCAGTGTTTGATCGTTGGACGGTGCTGGCTAACTAGAAACGATGTTGACTTGTTAAAAACTGAAAATAATAAGACTCGATAGCTTCGATGCAAGAACTCAACCTTTAACTGGTTGGCCGCTTAGCTTTACATTTTGGGTTTCATTCCGGACGCGGAAGATGCAATTCGGTGACGTGCCTACAAATGAGCGACGCGTATTTGTAGGCACTGTAGCTCGCGTCGTCAAAAGGAGGTGTTCGATTCGATTTGCTTTTCCGGGGGTCAAATGTCTTAAAGCGGGCTGGCATCGTTTTGATTTAGACCAAATCCGCTACAATCTGCCGACGGTTTTTCTGAGATTTAACGATCGGAGTCGAGCGGGTGTGGAGTAAGCGGATACCTTTTAAAGTGGACATCGCGGGCGTCATCGAAATCATGGGCTCGTCGTTGTATAGTCGGCCGGACACACCGATTCGAGAATTGATCCAGAATGCACACGATGCGATCATGCGTCGCCGCAATCTAGACTTGGATTATCAGGGTCGCATCGACATCGAGCAGAACGCGGCCAACAACACGCTCAGCTTTACTGACGACGGCATC
>JANPLP010000771.1:0-5005 GCA_031426595.1 Planctomycetia bacterium
CGCCAGAGTGAGCATTTTGGAAAGCTGTTCGCGGCTGCTAGAGCTATCGGATTCAATCAAGCACAGATGCATCATATTAGTTTCGGAACTGTGCTTGGGCCTGATGGTAAGCCATTTAAGACTCGGTCAGGTACTATTATCGGACTTGAATATCTGTTGGATGAAGCGATTGAACGAGCCTACCAAGCGGTTTGTAATCCAGACCGATTGCAAAAAGCTGGGTTAGCAATGTCCGAAGATGAAAAGCGTCATATTGCCGAGGTGGTAGGCTTGGGGGCAATTAAGTATGCGGATTTGTCACATAATCGCACCAGCGACTATGAGTTCGATACTGAGAAAATGGTGCAGCTCGAGGGGAACACCTCGGCTTACATTCAATACAGTTACGCACGGATATCAAGTATTCTCCGCAACTCTGGCGTAGCCATAGATGAGTCGAATGCGTCGGAATTTACATTCATATTTGCGAAGGCCGCAGAGCGTGACTTGGCTTTGCTCCTCCTTCAGTTTGAGGATGTCATCCACCAATCTGTGGAGGAGTATTACCCTAGTGTCCTGGCAACTTATCTATTTAGTGTGGCCAAGCAGTACTCGTCATTTTTTGATCAGTGTCCAGTAATCAAAGCGGAATCGGATGAATTAAGAATTAGTCGTCTGGGGCTATGTTTTGCGACCGGTCGAGTATTGAAATTGGGCTTAAGTTTGCTCGGTATCTCCGTGATTCCCCGCATGTAAAAATGATTACTGGATACAGCAGTCGATTTTGATATGTAATCAATTGCAGGGTGATCTTCCGCCAAACCCATTGTAGGCTATGTAGAGTTGTTGACAACTTGCGATATTTCGACAATGGTTGTTAATAGCCAGAGGCCTACATGCATTCGGTCGATACCTGTAGAGTTTGCTCCGGTTCAATTTGCTTGGAAGCATAATGTTCGCTAGGAAGCAAACGTTTCGATAATGAGTGACGAACTGCGACCGGAAGTCGTCAACTCAGGTTGTAAGCGGAAGATCCGCAAAATGCAGCAGTAAACCCCGTTAAAGCGAGCGAATGATGGCACGTAAGACGAAGAGCAAGATCAACAAGTCAAATGCGATCCGCGAAATTAAGAGCGCGCATCCAGAAGCGGGTCCCACCGAAATTGCGAAAATGATTCAAGACCAATTCGGTGTTGAAGTGACTCCAGCGACCGTGAGCACCGTTCTGTCGACTGACAAGAAGCGGAACGGCAAGGTTGGACGCCCAGGTCGCCCCAAGGGCTCAAAGAATGGAACTAAGGCACCTATGGCTGCTTCAGCTTCTAAGTCAGTAGCTCTCAACGGAAACCAGGATGCGTTCCTGCAAAACTTGCTGAAGGCAAAGCAATTGGTTTCTGACATGGGTGGTATTTCCGAAGCTCGAAATGCTCTGAATGCACTTGAGTCGTTGATGAACGCAGTTTAATTTGCGGAAACAGATCGTCAGCCCGGATAGTAACCGGGCCAATGATACTAGATTTAGAAAGTCGAGCCCGATGCCCATGGCTCGACTTTTCGCATTTTAAGTCCACTCGTTGAGAGCGTTTGGCCTACGTCGATCTGCACGCGGCGCCTAAAGCTCTAAGCTACACATGGCTCATCTTAGTCGTGGTGGCAGCCTTAGTTATCGGCATCCGTTGGCGCGCCGGCTTTCGGCCTCAACGTTCGTCTCGACCATGGCTCGTTTTGTACAAAGCGGCTATGATTTCGACTCGCAAAAAGCACAACTGGCCCAAACGATGCAGGCTCATTGCTGCAGGCCCATTGCTCCCTAGCAATCGGAAGAGTTTGGCAAGCCCTCAATTCTGGAATTCGTTCGATGGAGCAGTCGTTTGTAGCATGGGCCAAAATGCGGGCTCGCAGGTTACCTGCAGTGAAACTTGGAATCGGCGATGATGCGGCAATTCTGGCTGGTTCCCTAGATGACTGCGTCGTCACCACCGACACCTTGATGGACGGTGTTCACTTTCGCGCTGAAGAGGTCTCGGGAGAGCGGATCGGCCGCAAACTGATCAGCGTAAATTTGAGCGATCTCGCAGCGATGGCTGCGGAGCCTGTCGCCGTATTCTTAAGTCTGTGTTTGCCGCGCGCAGCCTCCCAGCAGATGGCCGCCGATATTTACGAAGGGGTTTGCCAGGTAGCGGAAAGGTTTCAGATTGCGCTGGCTGGCGGTGACACCAATTGCTGGGACGGGCCACTGGTCGTCAGTCTAACCGCTGTCGGTCGGACGGTCGGAGGGGTGGCTTGGCTGCGTAGTGGTGCGCTGCCAAACGATGCGATTGTGGTAACAGGCGCGTTGGGTGGCAGTATTCTTGGAAAGCATCTGGATTTTGAGCCTCGTCTCGATTTGGCGCGAACGATTCGTGGGCGTGTAACGATTCACGCCGCGATGGACCTCAGCGATGGGCTTAGCACCGATTTATTGCGGATGTGCGATGCTTCGCACTGCGGCGCCGTTTTGGATTTGGATCGGATACCCGTTACTGAGCAGGCGACGCAGTTAGCCGGTACCAGTGGGAAGACGCCGGTCGAGCACGCGCTGGGCGACGGCGAAGATTTTGAATTGTTATTGGCAGTTGCGGAAACCGAATTGCCTAATTTGATCGAACTGGTTGGGCAATCACAATGCTATAAGGTGGGAACCTTTACGAGCCGGACTGGATTGTGGGCTCGCGAGGGTTCACGCATTCGACAGCTTCCAGTGACCGGCTATGTTCATCATTAATTATGGGGGTTGGTAAAGGGATGGAGGCGTCATGGTTCGCATGTTAGGTAGGGTTGCTTTGACGATGGCTATAATCGTCTCGCTGCCCCTCGTTTCGCGAACTGCTTGCGGGCAAGACGAGGCGCTACCGGCTGCTTCGGTGACGGAATCTGGTCTGTCCCAAGAGCAAGGGGCGCGTGCGCAACCTTCCGAGCAGGCGGTAATTGATCGCTATGAAAAAATTCTGCTGAGTCGCCCGCAGGTAGGTACTGCGCTCGACAAACTCTATGACTTCCATTCGCGGCAGGGGTCCATCGACGAATACTGCCACCGGCTTGCGGCACGAGCGAGCGAGTCTAACGATGGAAATTTATTTCACTTGTTGGGACTCCTCCAACTTCGCAGTGAATTGAACGAAGCAGCGATCGCAAGTCTTCATCGTTCGCAGAGTTTATCGCCAAAGGATCCTGCGATACATGTTCACCTCACGCTTGCGTTGACACAGGGTAAACAATATGACAGTGCGATTGAGTCGTTGAAGGCCGCAGCGGAAGCCAAGCCATCGGCCCCTTTGGCAATTGAGATAATTAAGCAGGCGAGCCAACTTGCACGACGAGTAAACTCGGAGCATACCACAGAGATTTTCGTATTGCTGGCAGCTCAGTTTCCCTCCAGCGTGCAGGTGATTGAGAAGTTGGCGCCCAGCTTGGCTGAACGGGATGCGGAAAAAGCAAGACCGCTGTATGTCAAACTGTTTGAGTTGACTCGAGAACCGCAACGTCGCCTTGAAATCGAGATTGAGTTGGCTCGATTAACCAAGCGAGCTGGGCAACCAGAGCAGGCGTTGGCCGAGCTAAATAAACTGGTTGGTCGTGTTAAGCCCGGTAGTTGGATGCACGCGACGCTGTTGCAACAGATTGAGCAACTGACAGAAGAGTTGTATGGAAGCGATGGATTAATTGATCGCTATGAGCACGCACTGCTTGAGCGACCGGAAGACATCGACATTATGCTGCGGCTGGCTATGCTGCTGCGGAACGCCGAACGCCCTAAAGATGCACTCGAGTTATTACAGAAAGCGCATCAATTAGTTCCAACTCAACCGGAGCCGTTGGTGTTGTCGGTTGACTTGCTTGAGGATCGTCAAAAGATCGCTGAAGCCGCGGAAGTATGTAAGCAGCTTATGGAGTTGGAGCCTGGCAATTTGGATTTCATCGTGCGTACGGGTCAATTGCTATTGAGGGATACGTCAAAGAGTCTCGAGGAGCGGTGGACTGAGGTCGAGCGTGTGTGGCGTCGACTGTTACTAAATCATGAGCAAGACGCAGCTCGGATGATGCAGTTGGCTGAGTTGTTCCGTAACGCTGGAATGCAAAAACTAGCTATTGCGACTTATCGCGATGCCTCGCGACTGGACGGGGCTCGCGCCGAATTTTACGAGCGATTCGCGGAGTACTTGCACGATGAAGGTCAACGCGAAGACGCACGTGACAATCTTCTAAAAGCGGTCGAGTTTGCAGGCGGTGACCGGCAAGTCTTGATTCGCGTTAGTGAATTGCTAAGCCAATGGGGGTTTGCTGGCGATGCGATTGCAGCGTTAGAGACCGCCACTGAGTTCCAATCGCAGTTTGCGGACTTGACGAAGTTGGCGCAATTGCTGGCTGCTGATGGCAGCGATGCGAAAGCGCTCGCAACGATATCTAAAGCGATTAGTGTGGCTGCGACTCCGAAGGACTTGAATGCTGCCTGGGACCTGCAGCTTTCGCTGTTTAAACGAGATGTAGCATTAGCGAACCGCATAGCAGCAATGAACTTGAAACTAAGTGAAAAGGACAATGCCGAGGTCGCTCAAGGCACGCAGTCCGAGCAGCTCGACAATCTTGAGCAACTGGCGTTGATGCAATTAGCTGCGCAATTACCTCAAAAGGCGGCGGAAACGGCGCGCAGGGCGGCCTCGATGACACCCGATTCGCTTCAAGCTCAGGCCTTAGCCGCACGGATTCAGCGCGAAGCGGGGTTGGGTTTCCGCGAGATCGATTCGCTGCGCAGGTTGGCGGAGTTGGACGCACGTAACGTGTCAGAGTATCTCCAGCGCGTGGCCACTCTGCAGATGCAACAGAATCAGATGGACGAAGCATTGAAGACCCTCGATACCCTTGTGCAATCGCCAACTGCGAATCTACTCGACTATCAGCTGGCGTGGACTTTCTGCTTGCAAGCGAAACTGCCCGGCCGAGCGGTTGATTACATTCGAAAAGCTACTGCCGCTTTTTCAAGTGAACG
>JANPLP010000772.1:0-1884 GCA_031426595.1 Planctomycetia bacterium
GGAAGAGCGACCCATCGCCAGATTACACAACGCCCGAGTGGGATGTGTAAACGGGAGTTAAGAGAGAGAGAGGTGGGTTTCGTTCCTCAACCCACCCTACGATGAGCTGTTGGGTTGATGAATGGGAGTTGACGTAGGGTGGGTTAAGGTACGAAACCCACCGCGCAACGTCATCCGGATTTAGGTGAAATCGAGCAATTGCGGATGATGGTGGGTTTCGTCCTCAACCCACCCTACGAGGCTACGAGAGTAAGCTTGACTATTGGCCTTGGTCGAGTTTTTATCGGTTTGTGGAGCGAGGCGAGTATGACGTTGCTTGGGGGAAGAGCGACCCATCGCCAAATTACACAACGCCCGAGTGGGATGTGTTAACGGGAGTTAAGAGAGAGAGAGGTGGGTTTCGTTCCTCAACCCACCCTACGAGAGTAGGTCTTGGCGGCGCTGGGCGGTGCGTTGTTGGCGTTGGGCGGTTTGCCAGGCGGCGATTTGAGCGTGGTTGCCGTTGAGGAGGACCTCGGGAACGGTGTGGCCTCGGTATTCGCGGGGACGCGTGTACTGCGGGCACTCGAGTAAGGCGGCGTCGGAAAAAGAGTCTTCTTGTGCGCTGCGTTCATCGCCGAGCGCACCGGGGATGAGTCGCAAGGTGGATTCAATGATGGCCATCGCCGCGACTTCGCCACCGTTCAAGATGAAATCGCCGAGGCTGATTTCGCGCGGTTGCAGGATATCGATGACGCGCTGGTCAAAGCCCTCATAGCGACCGCATAGCAGGATCATGCGTGGCAATGCGGCTAGCTGGGTGACAATCGTCTGCTGCAATTGTTCGCCGGACGGAGTGAGCAAAATCAACTGGCCGGGATCGTCAGTCAGCGCACGTACTTCTTCGACACATTCGACCACTGGTTCAACTTGGATCAACATGCCGGGGCCGCCACCGAACGGCTTGGCATCCACTTTGCGGTGCTTGTCGCGGGACCAGTTGCGAAGATCATGAACGTGGACTTCGATCAAACCGGCCGCGATGGCTTTGGATAGCAAGCTTTCGCCGAGGTAGCTGGCAAAGATGGGTGGAAACAGGGTAATGACGTCAAAGCGGAGTGGCAGCGGCATAGAGTGTTCGGTTGAAGCGGCGTGGTACTTGAGAAATTTAGTTTAATTGGCTGAAGCGTTAAGGTTTGCGCGGACGATACAATTTGACAAGGTCCCGTAGCGAACTTGCCTGACACTATAACTGACAGTGGCGTGTGAAAACGCCGCAAGGTTTTGTAAATGCAAAACCTAATCGCACCGGGCGGCTTGCGCCGTACCGCTACAGAACGAGTTACGGTCTCTGGCGTTGTTTGGATCACAAGCAGTTTTTTGGAGAGTTGAATTGTCGTCGGTTCCATCACGTTCGCAAAGCCGTTTGGCACCGCAATATGGATTGCGAGAGTCGCTGACCCATTGGTTCACGGACTGGGGCGATGTGGTCGTGGATGCGGTGACGACACTGGGCGATATGGCGATTTTTGCGGGGCGGATGTTCGTGTGGTTGTTCACGGCGAAGCCCTGTAAGGGGACGATCCTATCGAATTTCTATTATGTGGGTGTTTTAAGTTTGCCGGTGGTGGCGCTGACGGGAACATTCATTGGCATGGTGTTGGCCGTCACCAGTTACAGTCAGTTTCGTGCAATTGGGTTGGAAAGCAAGCTTGGCGCGGTGATCAATCTTTCGTTAGTGCGCGAGCTGGGTCCAGTGCTGGCAGCAACCATGTTGGCTGGGCGAGTGGGAAGCGCGATGGCTGCGGTCTTGGGGACGATGCGTGTCACAGAGCAGATTGATGCACTGACCAGTATGGGTGCGAACCCGATTCACTACTTGGTGGTGCCGCGGTTTCTAGCGTG
>JANPLP010000773.1:0-11191 GCA_031426595.1 Planctomycetia bacterium
CGCGTCGAAAAGAGAAAGGGGATGGGCGTTCGACGACTTAGGCCCTGGTAAGGAGGGCTTGGCGCTTAGTTGTCTACTTTCTACTTTCTCTTTTCTACTCTCTATTCGCCGTAGGCGAATGGAGGCGGGGGGAATTGAACCAAGCGTTTTCCACCAATGAAAACAAAGGCTTTCTAAAGATAGCTTCGCGCCGTGGTACGCCCGGCGCTCGCGCAGACCGGTTGCTTAACAATAAGGCACACAAAAACGACCTACTTACAACTGCGCAAAAGTCGATCCATGGCAGTCGGTTGGCTATTGAAAAACTGATCGGGGCCACGCCGCAGGATGATCATTACACGCATTCAGAACTCGCGCCGATCTTGGCTGAACTCACGGCCTCCGAACCGATCTTGGCGCGATTGGCACAGCGACACAACGCCTAGCAAGGCCATCGGCCACAATCGGCACCGTGTTGGGCTGATGACTTTGCAACGGGCGAGGACAACAAACATGAAATATGACGTTTGCGTGATCGACTACACCGAGCAGACCACCCAAGTAGTGCTCAATGCAGTTCCGTTGGAAGACGCCAAGGACTTCGAATCCGTTTGGAGGGAGCCTGAATCGCTTGTTGTGATCGTGCCCTGTGGATATGAAATCGTAAACCGAGAAGAGCAGGCGAGAAAGCTCGGCGAGATTGTTTCCTTACTGCTTGACCTATCGTTTGGGCAAAGCGAGGACGATGAAGAGAGTAATCGCATCAACACTGCTTTCCACGAAGGCGTTACGAACGGCCTACCTGTTTCGCGATTGAACGGACACGGCGAGCCGGCTCTGAACGCCAAGGAGCAGTGTTTTGAGGACCTTAAGATGACTGATCGAGACATCCAGAATCGAAAAGCGGAGCTAAAACGCCTCATGCAGTGCAGCTAGGCCATTGAAACAAAAAAAGGGCTTGCACCGGGGCCTTGGATATTTACCCGTAGGCAATCTTTCACAGCAGATAGGCAAGCCCTCAATGGCACAGGGCTTGCCTTCAAAGCCCGGCGACCCAACGGGTAAATTCAAGACGAGCGACAATCCCCACGCTAACATTAAAAGGGCTCACCCCAGATAATCGGCGGTGGCGTTAGCGAACCGGCCCGAAAGGTAGGTGAGCCCTCGACATCCAATATCGACCATGCTTAGGCGAAAATCAAGTCGTGCGCTTTGACCTAATCAAGAAAGCCGAGGTTGAAGATCCCGAATCTAGCCGTGACGTGCCCCACTAGCGTTTCGGTAGGGGGCTAGCTCTCCTTTTTTGTCGGGCGGTATGGATGGTCAGTCAGCCGGAAAAACGACGTAACTCAAATCCAAGGATTGCATTGCTCGCGGAGAGGTGAATAGAGCGATCGGCGAGAATTGCGGCCCTATATGCGCCCCAGCCTTTGCGTCGGAGTGCTCCGTTGCAAACCCAAGCGACTACGGCTTCCAGCCATGCAAAGCCTCTAAGATTTTCTGGAAGGACGCGAGGTAGTGCAATGCGCGTGGCCGGTCGAATGCTCCGTATTTGAGCGGTTCGAGAATTGCCTTCCATGGATGAATCGCATTTCGGAAGTCTTGAATGTTGTCGACGCCCAAGTTTTTTGCCCCTGGGACGAGTTCGTAAATACTGTTTTTGTAATCTTCAAAAGAAAGCTCGCCTCCAATTTTGTCAGCCAAATTCGGGTTTCGAGTACCAAGCCTCCTTATCGGCCCAGGAGCAGCGGGGCTGGTCGCAAGGAAGGCAATGACGTCTGATCGCTGCAGTGTACCCAGCATGACGCCCTCCAACGCGGCTCCAAGCATGACAACACAACCTTTGAACGACTCTGCTTGATATGATTTTTGCGACTCCAAAACATCGCTTAAAACGATCGTTTTGAAAGATTGAGGCAGCAAGGACTTTTTGAGGAGATCAATAACTGAAAGGAATATTGCTTCCGATTCAGATGTGTCTTTTCGGAGATTGCCTGTGCGTTCTTCGCTAATCTTCTTTCCCAATCTCCCAATCCATGCCAGTCGAGTGGACACAACTTGATTGAAGTGTATTCGAGCTTGGCGTGAAGAGTCATACTGATTACCCACCACAAGTAGCGATACCGGAAGGCCCGACCACTGCGCCGACAATCCCGTACTAGGAAATTCGCAATCAAGCCATTTCGCAACCCTATCTACCCATCGTTCGAACTCGCGGTGTGCATCGCATGTGTCAGAAATAGACGGAAGTCTCCGGCCATCCTGAGAGAGCGACTCCAAGTTCACTTCCTTATTAGTCATATAACGAAATACTCGACTGTATGGTGGATTTTTGAGCCAGTTGAATGGCACGTCAGCGCCTAGTGAATCGAATAGGGACGAGATGAGCGCCAAGCTCCGAGCTGGATTTTATTTGGGTAAATTGATGTTGGGTCATTCAAAAGCGTCATTTGAGCGCCAACTGGCATTTAACTCGAAAAGTGACTATTTGCTGGTGCTGATGTCTGACTTTGACCAGACGTAAACCAGCACAGAAACAATTGTCGCGAGGAACGCCGTCACAGCCGACGCATAAACGGCCATTTGAATGTTCATTCCAACCCACTGAGAATTGCTGTAAACGTAGCCATCGCGTGAGATGATCAAGGTGCCTGCGACTCTCCCGTAAGAGACCATCCCGGCAAAAAAGAAGAAGATTCCAAGGAGTAGCCAGGCGATCCAAATCCCCGTTAGGATTGTTGGAATCCGCGGAAGGGACTTTATGGTTTTTACCGCGGCTATGGCTTTTATCTCGAGTTGAGAGAACTCGATCTTGTTTCCACGAGTTTTGTCCGCCTCATTTTTTGTCGCGTTCGATGACAAAGCCGCCCAGTCGATCTCAGCCGCCGGGGATGGCCTTGCTATATCCACGATCGAACCACAAACAGGGCAAGTAATAAGCGTTTTCTTGCCGGTGTACTTCAGTCGCTTTTGGCAAGATTTGCATTGAACCACAGTGGTGGAAGGTTCTTGTTCGGGCATGCAAGGACTCTTTTTTCAACGAGGATTTTGGCTAAATCATCTGCTCAATTTTAGTCTCGGTCTCTTTTGTCCGATACTCGGAATAGCAGACCAACTCGCAAACCATCGAACGAACTACAATGTCAGTTCTCCGGTTTCTAAATTGTTTGCGTCTACGATCTGAAAAGCACGAAAAAATTCCGCCCATGCCTCGCAAAAAAGCCTCGAGAAAAGCACCCATTCCGGGACATACTGTTCATCTAAAGGAAATCCTGGCTGCAAGTGGGTTGACCAGGGCCATGGGGGAAGTGCAAGTCCAATGTGCTACTGTTTGCCTAGATGCCGTAGGGCATGACCAAGCGACTGAATTTAAGGTCAACGTGCGAGCAAAGGGCTCGCTGTCTGACGCCTCATTTACTTTGGCGAGAGACAAGGCTTCAAACAAAATGAAGCTAACCTTCAACGACCTCACCGTCGCAACTCAGCACGGGGCATGCGGAATAGCAATCTTGCTAGTGCGCAGGCTATTCGGTCTAATCGTGTTCAAGTCAGCGAAAACGAAAACCGGAATCGATTACTACCTTTCGGATTCTCCAAAACAATTACTTTTCCAGGAGCTTGCAAGGCTCGAGGTCTCGGGCTTGCTAAAAGAGCCAACGACAAGGGTCGAACAACGAGTTAAGACCAAGATCCAGCAAACAAAACAATCTGATAAATTGAACATTCCCGCTTACGTGGTAATCGTTGAATTCTCAACTCCGTGTTCCGAGGTCGTAGCCCGATGAGCAAAAATCAGATTGACCGGCTGCAATATATCGACGAACTTCATTCGAAAGCGATGACGCATGTTGAGCTCGCGGCTGTTTATCAAGCCAAAGGTAACGAGAAGAGGGCGGAGAAGGAAAACGCAATTGCCCTGACTTGGGAAACCGAAGCGGCAAACTTGATTGCGTCACTAGTGACTTTAGAACCGAGCCGTTCTATCATCCTAAGAAGCGCCGCTGCTATTGCTGTGGATTGTGGCGAATTCCGAGAGGCCGAGAGATTCATTGCGACAGCCTTGTCGGGTCACCCAGGCCAAGAAATGGAAGACGATCTTCGTGATTTTTTTGAAGTCGTTAACCTTAAGCGCCATCTTTCACTGCGAGGACTAGTGCTCGACAACAACGAATTGCAGTTGTCGATAGCAGGGGGCGATTCAGTTGGCTTTGGTGTCATGGAAAGCAAACAGTTTTTGCTTCGTGCGGAGGCGATAGAGCGATTGCTTTCGCGAACCGTATCACGCAAACTAGGACTCGAGTTTAGCGAATCAGCAACATCAAACAAAGACTTCCCGATTTACTATTCAATGCCTCGCGCGGCAAGCTTCGCGGTGACCGTTAGAATAGGTCGACCCCTCATTCAGTTGCACCTAGACTTCGAGGGAAAAGGAACTCGTCTTACGGCAAAAGACGTCATTCAAGACGTAGTTTCAGGACTGAGCGAATTCTCAGAAGGGAAGGTTAAGGAGTTAGAAACTAGAATTGACGACGAGGCGTACTTTAACAACTTCACTGGGCTCGCCAAAAAGCTGGCCCCCGACGGTACGAAGGTGAAAACCGTGGGGCTAACTTCGGTGGATAACGGATTGGAATCCAAGATAGCATTAGAAAGACCGAATCGGTCAATTTGGAGCAAACCCAAAGCGAACTCGCATGAAGTGGTCATTTCCGGATGGCTTCGATCGGCCGACGAACGTGTTGGAAAGAAATCCCATTCCATAATCATTGAAGATGATTCGGCGAAGTCGACTCGTGTTTACGTAAAACCCGGGATGCTGAATGATATTGTTCGTCCATATTGGGGCGACAAGATTCAAGTAACGGTATTATCCACTAAGAATCGCCTCGAGCTAATTGACCTTGCGCCATTTGATGATGTAGGTCAGTAGCCTCGAGCTTTTCCAAAAAAATCGCGACTCCAGCTTATTGGCTAATCCACTGCTCGCCACTATCCAGCCGGTTAATCTCTAACTAACTTGTCATTTGGCTATAGAGATCGAACAGATACTCGACGCGACTCCGATCCGATTGGTAAGGCTTCGATCGATAGCATTTCTCGACAGCCCTATCTAATTTTTCGTGCGCCCTAGTTAGCTCAACGGGCATCGACAATGGATCATACAAGTCTGCGAGGGTTGCATTTGGGTAAAGCAGTCTCGCATCCAATACAGCTTGCGCCGCGGCCCCTACTGCGGCCCTCTGCTTTTCTGTAGCTGACTGGGGCCAGGGAAAGTTATTGTAGACCAAAGTTACGGAATAACGGTAATCGCTTTTTATTCGACCACATACAGCGTCGACCCATGCCATATGCATCGAAGATGAAAGAACGCCAAAGTGAAAAAGGCTTGCATCGACAGCAAAAAGACAACTGTCAGCGCAAATGAAGCTGGGGTCAAAGTAGCTTAGGGGGATGTACCTGCGATTTTCCGATGAATGTCTGGGTATTAAAATGTAGCTCGTCTTGGGCTGTCGAATCTCACCAAAAAGACTAGGTGTGCTCGCAAGTCTTTTTGTTGTTGGTCGGGTACTTGATTCGCGATGCACGCGAACTCTTTCCACCCGCTCCATCAAAGCTGGAAACGATCTTAACACACTTGGTTGAATTCCATCCAGCCACAAACACCATCGCAGTTTCCCTTCAAAATACTCTCGCGAACTTATGAACCTTCTAAAGAACAGTTCGCACTCAGGGTTTTTACCAATGAATTCAAGTTTCTCGTCGTTTGTAAACAGTAAGCTTCCGCCATCATTTGGCATGTTTCCGAACGCAACGGTCGGCGATGGAATAAGCGGTTGCGTCCTCGACAAAACAAAGGCGTTTGGTGCGTCGATGAGGTAAGGGTTGATGTTAGTGGCGATCGACTTGTTTGGGCTATCTTGGCTGGCCTCGTAATCAAAGATGTATTTCCGTTGACTTGCCGTGTTCGAAAAACCAATGATCACAACATGAACATGAGCAGCCCCTTTCGCTTCGCTTTTCCAAATAAACGTCCTGTGTGCAAAGTTGATTTGAAGTCCTCGATTGAGTAACTCTCGCCACATCACCCCTACTTGTTCACCCTGTGAAATAGAATTCGTAGAAACAAAAGCGCAGTTGATCTTAAATCCGCGAATGTATTCCGCAGCTTTGAAATACCATCCAGAAACGTAGTCGAGCGAACCAGCCTGGAGTACCGCAGCGGCGCAACTCATGAGGTCTTCGCGCTGCGAGGGCTTCATTAGTTTGTTTCCAACAAATGGTGGGTTCCCAAGAACAAAGCTGCATCTTTCTGCTGGCAGAACCCTGTTCCAATCCACTTGCAATGCGTTCGCATGAACGATACGCGGGCTCTTTACCAACGGAAGCCTTACATAGTACAGTCCGAACGCTTCCGACAGCCTTTGGTTCATCTGATGGTCCATCAGCCAAATTGCCACTTCTGCAATACGTGCAGGCCATTCTTCGATTTCAATACCGTACAGCTGATCCACGTCGACCCGTGACAGAGCTGATGCGATTAGCATTGCCTGGGACTGCCCCTTGTGAAGTCTCTTGAGTGCTTCTAACTCCAGTATTCGCAATTCTCGATACGAAATAACCAGGAAGTTTCCGCAACCGCAGGCGGGGTCCAGCAATCGAATGCTCGATAGTTGCTCAAGGAACGCTTTCAGCTTCGGCTTGCTCGCGCCGGCAGTTTCCAGCGAACCCTTGAGGTCATCCAAAAACAATGGTCCGACCGTTTTTAAAATGTCCCGCTCACTCGTGTAGTGGGCTCCCTTTTGCCGCCTTTCTTTTGGTTCCATTACTGCTTGAAAAAGTGCGCCAAATACCGCCGGCGAAATCCGAGACCAATCAAACCTCGTACACGTGATCAGCGCGTTTCGCATGTCTCGGGTAAAAGCCGCGAAGTCCAAGGACTCAGCAAACAACTCACCATTCACATACGGAAGGCCGGCAAGTTCCTCTTGCAGGTTCTTTTGTCGCTTCAATTCCGGCGTATTCAAGACCGAAAAGTATTGAGCCAAACGAGAGCCTAAGTCCGATCCGTCTTCACTTGTGTGGTTCTTTAGGAACAGCTCGAACGCAGATCGGTCAAAGATGCCGGTGTCCTCAGCAAACAAACAGAACAAAACCCTAACAAGCATTCGTTCTAAGTCGTGCCCTTGGTACCCGCCAGCTTCAAGTGCATCGTGCAGATCACCCATGATGGCGACAGCTTTGAGATTGATCGGGTCGTCCGCTTCCAATCGATGCTGTTCGTACCCTGGAATGAATCCGAAAATGTCAATGCGTTTGTGAAGCTCTCCCAGTGCAACTTCGGTCGACGATCCCAATTCCAAGTCGTGTAAAGCGATTCGAGCAAAGTCCGAGACAATCACGTACCTAGGAACCTCATCCCCACGGCCCTCGCGTTGCAGATCTTGGATATAGTCCATGGCCTGCGAGTGAGCTTTACCAAGGTCTCTTCCCTTGCTTTTATGTTCGGCAAGCAATATGCCTTTCCAAAACAGGTCAATGAATCCGTAGTTGCCAGACAATCCCTTAACGGGTTCTTCGAAACTAGCAACAAGCCTCCGCTTGAGTCCGAAAACGGCAAAAAACTCATCCCAGAATGTTTTCGCTTCGGCATTTTCTCGCGATGCGCCAGCCCAGTCCCGTGAAAAGGTCAGGGCATTCGCGCGGATTTCGTTCCAGGAAAGTGGCATAGATTATTCCAGTTGAGGCGACAAAATCGCGGAGTTTGCCCCTCGATTGTAGTTGGACTAAAAAGGCAGATTGTAGCCAACAATCTTGTGTCTGTGCCGAGTCAACCCACATTGCTTTTCGAATCGAATCCGCGACAATGCATCCGTCGGCCTCACCGACACCGAAGCCTGAGAACTTCGGCATTTGGGTAAACGACTGATCCTCGTTGCATGTCCGAACCGGTTGAACGATCCATAGCGTTCGCCGGAACGGGCAACCCTCAAACAACTATGGAGTCTGCAATGCAACCCGCGGAAATTGTCCAAAACGCCATCGGCGCGTGCGAGCACATATTCAAGGCTAAATCACTTGTGGATATGGATGCCCTATTCGTTAATGCACCTGCGATACTTGGTGACATATCGCACATCCAGCCGGCAGTTCGGGAAACCTATTGCCTATGGCAGCATGTCTGTAGGGTCTTGGAAGCGATCGCGATGCATCAATCGTGCGCTAAATCGCTGATCAGCATTTCTCTAGATGAGATAAACGCGGTCGACGGGCTGCTTTACGACAATATGCAATTCCCCAACGGAATATACAACAGCGAATTGAAATCGTGCTTTCATGCGATAAACCAGTTGACTCCAATGCTCTCGTGCCGCCCAGGGCGAGAGATCGAGTTTATTCAAGAGGAATGGATCGCGAGCGGCTTTTACGAGTCGGATGTTACCGAATTGATTCAGTCAACATTTACTGGGTGCATTACGCTTGCAAACATGCAGGCCGCCAAGCTGGCTGAGATAAGCCTGGGCCGGCTCCAAAAAGAACTAAGGGTGCTAGTCCGACTTCAAGAAGATAAGGGGGTTGCGCTCTTCGATGTTGGCATGTACCTAGAAGATGGTGATTCGGATTGCGCGATAGACTGGGTTAACCAAATAGGGAAAAAAAGAGGTAGAAGCGCACCAGAAGCAATCGGTAAATGCCCGTTTGAAGCACGACGACCCTTGTACAAGATCCCCGACATTTTGGATTATGTCGAAGAAAAACACCCGCTTGAACCAAGGGAGAAAACCAATTTATTCGCTTACCTATCGCGAAAAGCGAGGCACCCTAAGTAAAAATCCTGTTGATAGGTATACCTAAAGTATCCCGACGCGATTTTTTCACGTCATGATTCCCCCTCGTTGTTGTTTCAAACAAATCGAGGAGCACAAACTATGTCGGGTTTCATTGTCGAGGCTCTTTTCGTCACTGGCTGGCGACGTACGGGCGAAATCTATTGGCGATACCGAGACGCCGTTTCAACTGCCAATCGGAAACTAGAGCACGATTTTGCTCGTGCTATTCGGATTCTGCCATGTGTGGTCTCAGAGACCGCTGTCTATGAGGCAGAACACTCAGAAGAAGCACTCATGGCTGGCTGATCGGGCGGAACCATGAAACAAAAGGTACGCCGCGAGCAAATTCTTGCCCCACCGCCAATCGACCTAAGTGGACGCGTTTCGCTATCACTGCGAGAGGTAGCGCAAGTGCATGGAATAAGCGAGCGAACTGCCTGGGAATGGCAACGGCAGGGGATCTTACGCGGCCAAAAAATTGGCCAAGTATTGAGATTCGAAGTCGAGCATGTTAGGTCACTTTTTCGACCGACCACAAACGAAACTCTATAAACGCATTCACCCTTAGCGAACTAAGGGTGAATGCGCTTTTGTCGGTGCGACGTCAGCCGCGACGTCCACTAAATACTAGCTGCTACGCTACAGGAACATCATACGTGACTACGCTCCAAGCGACAAGTGTCATCGGCTACACGCCGACTCGAACATGGTCTATCCCGCAATGCCTAAACACTCCTCCTTGCAATTGCCGTATTTGCAACGAAGCTAACAGGCGGGACGAACATCGCCGCATCGAGATCGCGGAAGAACTCCGAAGGATCGATCGATGCGATACGTCGCCGAAGCCTTACGATTATGGCCGGCTGATCGAAAAGCTAATAGGGAGCAAGTCGTGAGATACGGCACTACGTCGCATCCGAAGTTCCGCACCTTGCAGCGCAAGCTTGGGTTATCGCAGTATGCGGTTGTGGGGTTGCTCGAGTCCATTTGGATGCTAGCTTCGCAGTTTACCGATGATGGTGACATCACACGGTTTACTGCCCAAGAGATATGCGACTACGCTGGATATGAAGGCGACGCCGAATCTCTAATTCAGCACTTAGTGGAATCTCGCTGGCTCGACCGTCTTGGGGACCGGTTGCATGTGCATGATTTCTTAGATCATGCCCCAAGCTTTATTTACGAGCGCAACAAGAAACGCCAACAGAGACAAGCTTCGCGAGTCCAAACATGTCCCGGGACACACCGGGACAATTCAGGACACGATGACGATGTCCCGGGAATATCCGCCCAGAGTAGTGTAGTAGAGAGTAGTGAAGTACATGAAGAAGAGAATACAGGCGCTTCGCTGTCTGTCTCTACAGAGGTAAAACCACCTAAGGCACCAAAACCGCAATGGACAATCCCTGAAGGCGTTAACCCAGACCACTGGCGAGACTGGATGGTCCATCGGAAAACCAAGGGACTGTCGAACACACCCACCGCATGGACGAACATAGAACGAGAGGCATCGAAAGCGGGGTTAAGCATCGCTCAGGTTGTGCAACGATGCGCCGAGAAGCCCTGGGGTGGCTTCTCGGCGGAATGGGTATCGCAGGAAAACTCCTCCGGCGCACCGATAAAACCCAAGACTGTCTACCCCAGACCTGCGAGGCCGGAATGAATATCGACCTACTCCCCGGGGAGTCGCTCAAGGCATGTATCCATTCCGAACGACAGTTGATTGGCAGCTTGCTTCGCCGGCCGGATCTCATCCACCTTGTTAGCGGCATTGTGTCCAGCACTTCGTTTCACGATCAATCCTACGCGGTTTTATTTGATGTGCTTCAAGCGACAGTTGAGCAAGGTATACCGGTGGACTCGTTCACCATTGCTCAGCAGGTGCTTGGCAAAGGCAGCCGATCCGAGATCGATTCGATCGTTCTGACTGTTGCAGAAATAAAACACGAAGTTCCTAACGGTGCACACATCCCGCACTATGCCAATCAGGTTGCTGGCTGGGCTGCTTCTCGAGCGGTAAGGGACATCGGATTAAACCTACTCAACCAAACCGATCGATGCTCAGAACCCCCAAACGCTTTGGAAATAATCGGCAAGGCAGCGAAGTCTATCGAAGCAGCCAACGTAGTTCGAGAAAATGACGTTCACGATGCGGGTGAGTTGGCAGGCCTTGCCCTAGTCGACATCGATCGAGCAATGGCATCGTGCACTTCTAGCGGCGTAGACACTGGTCTCGCGGCTATCGATACACGTTGGGGCGGGCTTTACGATGGCGAGTTAGTCATCCTGGCGGCTCGACCAAGTATTGGTAAAACCGCACTCGCCCTATCTATTGCATGCAGTATGGCTGAACAAGGAAAGTCTGTTTTCTTCGCATCTCTGGA
>JANPLP010000774.1:0-1388 GCA_031426595.1 Planctomycetia bacterium
CAAGCCTCCGAACTGCAACTGGAATGCGGATCCACGACTTGACTGGGATTTGCCGAAGTCGCAATCCGGGTCGCGGGGAGATCTCGGGTTGCGATTTTGGGATTGCGGCGGGGGAATCCACCGCAGACCAAAAAAAACGCGACGCCGGAGCGTCGCGTGTTAGGATGACTGGCTGGATGTTCGACACCAGCGAGGCCGCAGTAGGCCGCACTAGGCCGCACTAGGCCGCACTAGGCCTTGATCTTGTCGGCGTTCCCAGCCTGGCCGAAAGCGATCATGCGTGCCACGCAGACTTCTTTCATCGCGGTACGAGCGGGCTTTAGGTAGTCGCGAGGGTCGAACTTCTCAGGTGACTCGGCGAGGACCTTGCGGATGGCGCCGGTAATGGCCATACGGCAGTCTGTATCGACGTTGATTTTGCGAACGCCGGACTTGATGCCCCGTTGGATTTCTTCCACTGGGACACCGAAGGTCTGCTTCATCTTGCCGCCGAATTTATTGATGATGTCTTGCAATTCCTGAGGCACAGAGGAACTGCCGTGCATTACCAAGTGGGTGTTCGGCAGTAGCTTGTGGATCGCTTCAATGCGGCTCATCGCGAGAACTTCGCCATCCGGCTTGCGGCTGAACTTGTAAGCCCCGTGGCTGGTGCCGATGGCAACGGCCAGAGCATCGACGCTGGTGTCGGCGACGAAACGAGCGGCTTCTTCGGGGTCGGTCAGCAACTGATCGTGGCTGAGCGTACCGACGGCTCCGTGACCATCCTCTTGCTCGCCTTCACCGGATTCCAGCGACCCGAGGCAACCGAGTTCGCCTTCGACAGACACGCCGCGCGAGTGCGCCATTTTGACGACTTCTTTGGTCACTTTCACGTTGTAATCGTAAGATCCGGGAGTCTTTCCGTCTTCTTGCAGCGAACCGTCCATCATCACGGAAGTGAATCCGTTTTCGATGGCGCTTAGGCAGGTCGCAACGCTATTGCCGTGGTCTTGGTGCATAACAATCGGAATCTTGGGGTACAGTTCCGCAGCGGCCAACATCAGGTGGCGGAGGTATGCGTCCTGTGAGTACGAGCGAGCGCCGCGGGAAGCTTGGATAATGACCGGCGAATTGGTTTCTTGAGCGGCTTCCATGATCGACTGGATTTGTTCCATGTTATTCACATTGAACGCGGCCACGCCGTATCCGTTTTCGGCAGCGTGATCCAAAACGACTCGCAAAGGAACCATTGGCATCGGTGTTTCTCCCACCAGCCTCGTGGGCCGGGTTTTCAGCAGTTGTAGGTAGTTTGACTTAAATACTGGTTTGCAAGCGGTCGATTATCGGGTCGTCATGGGAAAAGAACAAGTGGCAATGCCGGTGGCGGGGTGCGACGTGCGAGCGGCATG
>JANPLP010000775.1:0-8913 GCA_031426595.1 Planctomycetia bacterium
GGACGGTCGCTCACTTGAAGAAAAACGACGTCGACCAAGATAAGTACAAACTGGCACTAGGACCTCAGTTGGTATTCGATCCTGCCAAGGAGGTGTTCACGAACAACGACGACGCCAACCGCCTGTTGACTCGCGAGTACCGAGAGGGCTTCGTCTGCCCCACGGCTGACAAGGTCTAGTAATTCAATTTGCAATCTGCTTTCAAACAAAGCCAAGCATTGCCAATACGCTACATGACACAGCTAACAGAGCTGGGGTATAAGCACTGTTAGCGGTTTTGCTTGTGAGCATACTTGCAAAGTCCATGTTGGATCAACTTCGTAACTTTCGCTTGCGGCCAACGAGCGAAAGTACTGATCGCTAGTTCTGCTCGCCGCCACCACTGAGAATTCCCTGTTGCGTGATCGCAGTCCCAGGTAAATCAAACTTAATCGAGTCTTTTCGACTGCGATCTGTTTGAAGTTCCCGTGCCTCTTCAAACGTACTTACGCGAGCCGCACTGCTCTTAGCCAGTGTCACGTGGCGTAGCGTGCGCAATTGTCTAGTTTTCCCAATCCGCTTTTGACCCAATTTGATCTTCGACTCCGCACCGGTCGTCAAAGCGTTCTCGACGATTCGCTATTCACGAAGCAGCTGGATGCGGCTGGCGCGCTTCGCACATCGCGGTCTTCGCAGCGTTTCCCCCGCCCCCTGAGTCACGCCTCCAATTCAGACTTCGTAACCGCCTCAAGCCGCCTACATGGATTGAAAAGTGCACTATAGGAGGCAATTAGCTCTTTCGCTGGCTTTTACTGGGTCCGATTCTCGCACTAACCCGTGGTAAAGCATTAGTAATCACTTGCGTCTAATATTGCTGTAAGGTAATGTTGTTCCTTAGAGCCAAGACTCGCGAGTCGGTCTCTGTCGCAGTGATTCTTTTAATTTAGGGGGCAATTATGAAACGATTGGCAACGCACAAAAATGGTTTCACGCTGGTGGAGCTATTGGTAGTTATTGCAATTATCGGGATCTTGGTTGGTCTGCTATTGCCTGCAGTTCAGGCTGCGAGGGAGGCGGCGCGTCGCATGCAGTGCAGCAACAACCTGAAGCAGCTGAGCTTAGCGGTGTTAAACTATGAATCCACCGCCAAACGGTTTCCAGCCCGCCAAAGCGGAACTGGGTATTTGCATAATTTTGGGCAGCGCATGCGGCTAAGTGTGTTTGTAAGCCTGCTGCCATATATGGAACAGTCAGCACTTTACAACGCCATCCAGGCTCGCCCCGGCTCGTTTCCGTGGGAGAACCACCGTGACTGGAATACACAAATTCCCGGTCTGATTTGCCCGAGCGATGCATTTAACCCAACCACGGATGCAAGAAACGCTGGGGCCCCTAATGCCAAATGCAGTTATGCTGCCAACTGTGGCGACAGCTACGTCGGATCAGTAATCACACCTAGCGAGCGAACGTCGGCACCGGATTCCATCCTCGCTGCAACCAGACCGATGATCAATCGCGGGGTCTTCGGACGAAACGATTATCAGCGCATTGCGGCAGTAACTGACGGGACGAGCAATACACTCATGTTTGCGGAGAGATCCGTTCCGTTAGATTTGCGTGGCAAAGGAATGGTGATGGTAGATGCGGCTGGATCGAATCTAACCACTTATTCACCACTTAGCTGCCGTGCCTATTGGGCAGGAACCCAGTATGCGACCACAGCCGCTCCTTTTAATCAAGACACTTCACCCGGCCACCGTTGGGGAGACGGCACCGCTTTCTTTGCGGGATTTACTACCATTCTTCCTCCCAACACTGCCAGTTGCTTACTGGGAGATCCAAACTGGTCATCGGGAGGCGGTCACTTTGCTCCGGGGATCTGGACCCCTTCGAGCGAACACACGGGAGGTGTGAATACAGCCTTCTGTGACGGCAGTGTACGGTTCATGGGACAGACCATCGACACTGGAAATCTGGTCGCCGTCGCGCCACCTGGGAATGGTGGTAGTGTTAGCCCCTACGGAGTATGGGGCGCGATGGGTTCGCGAGCTGCTGGGGAAATCGTCTCGAACCAAGATTAATCAAGGCGCGTTGCGATTCAACAACTCGTGTTTTCACTCAAGGCATCCATCGTACATTAACCTGTCGCTGGATGCCTTTTCACTTCTTATATCCAGTTAGAAGGTAACTCCTATGCTTTATCGAATAAGTGCCGCGATTTTATTATTTCCTTTTATCACAGGCTGCAATCAAGCCGATGACGGACTTCCGAAAACAGTGCCCGCCAAAGGGAAAGTAGTTGTAGATGGCACTCCCATCGAAGGTGCCGTTATCGTTCTAATGCAGGATACCGGCTCGAACTTTGCTCGGGGAATTACAGATCGCAACGGCGACTTTTCACTCGACTCTTTTGAATCCAAGAAGGGCGCGGTTCCAGGTAGTTACAAAGCCACGATTTCAAAAACGGTCACCGTGGAAAAGGCCACGAAGATGTCTGCGTCCCTGATGGAAGAGGCTAAGGCCGCTGCAGGCGGCGACGACTCGATGCTGAACGCCTCTTGGGTGAACGACCTTCCCAATAAATATTCCAACCCCACCACTTCCGGTCTCACTGTTACAATTCCTGACACCGGCGCGTCTGATCTTAAATTTGAACTCTCGCGAAAATGACCGTCGTTTTTGGTGCCCACCACTTACGCAGAACGGCGGACAGATATCGTTTGTGATCAGCGAGGCCGAGGAGTTGAATCAACGCAAGTCAAAAACGGCCGATCGAGGCCTTCGTCTGCATCGCTTTGTTCTGGCTCTTCTTCGTGCTCGTGCTCGTGATCGACGGCATGAGTGTACTCGCTCGGGCGTTCTGAGACACCATCGAATTTCATCGCCGTCCGAGTGAACATCGCAACAATCCGCACGAGTTTGGATTTGAGTTCGAAACTCGCCTCTCGATTTATCCCGCCAGAGACAACCAGCACGTCTTGAATCGCAGCGCACTCCAACGCTGAACCAGGAGCAATATCCAAAAGCCGCGCTCGATCTTTCAAACTACGATTGCCATTACCTTCGGCAATGTTCAGCGGAATCGATTGGGCAGCGCGCAGCCATTGATCGCGTGCATGGCGATGAAGCCCCTCCAAGGACCGCGAGGATTCAAAGGAATTGGCGACGTATTCGATTGAAAGCCGATAAACGTCGAGTCGATCGTGGTCGAAAAGGTATCCTGTCATGGTTGTCTCGATTCGATTACGAGCACGAGCACCGTTTCACTGAGCACGAGCACGACATTTGCGATTGTATGCGAGAACACTGCTGGTGCTCGGAGGTGCCAAAACCTGGTTGGTGCCACCCACAAAACCTGGTTGGAACCTAGTTGGTGCCACCCACAAAACCTGGTTGGAACCTGGCTGGTGCCACCCACAAAGCGTCGATTAACCTGGTTGGTGCACCTGGTTGGCACCTGGTTGGTGCCACCCACAAAACGTAAAACCTGGTTGGTGCCACCCACAAAACGTCGATCAAAGAACCGCGGCAGCGATCACTCCAAGAACGTCGTGGAAGCCTGCCAAAAGTGTGATTCGAAGCAACTGAACGAAGACCTGGTTGGGGCGACCTGGTTGGGGCCACCCACAAAACGTCGCTTATGCAGAACGGCGGACAGATATCACTGCCGGTGCTCGGAGGTGCCAAAACCTGGTTGGTGCCACCCACAAAACGTCGATCAAAGAACCGCGGCAGCGATCACTTCAAGAACTTCGTGGAAGTCTGCCAAAAGCGTGATTCGAAGCAACTGAATGCCGACGTGCGCGAAAGGCAACTCTCCGTAGCCATCAGTCACCTTGGTGACATCTCTTATTCCGACAACTCAAAGACCTTGAAAAAAGTGCTGATAGTTGTAGCGGTGCAGCGCGAGCTGCTCTGTTCGTGCTCGGAAAGCGAAACTTATCTAAAGAATTCCTTGGTTAGCAACCCGTTAGATCTGGAGACTTTTTTCGGCGCCATCCAAAGTAGGCAGCGATACCACTTCCAAGTAGAAAGATCGAAGATGGCTCCGGAACTGCACTTATAAGCATAAAGTTCGGACCCAAGATTGGCGGATCGGAAAGTGCTCCATAATCAGAGGGGAAATTCGAATCTGTAAAACCGCCTCCAGGGAGGTTAATTGTGCCAAAGCGGCCAGCCACTTGCGTGATTTGGGATGCATGGGTCCAGCCGCTTGCGGTCGGTATGGCTAGGGGATCGAACTCGGAGTTACCGTTCCCTCGGCCAATAATTGCACCCAACACATAAGTCCCTCCCGCCGTGATTTCGAGCGGCTCGATTGCTGCATACCGGAATGAACCTACCAAAGTCGCGGTATCTCCAGCTTCGACCCTCGCAGCCGCGATCAGACTAGCGTTTGCCCCGCTAAGTTGCCAAAGACCCACGTCGTGGAAATCCACGAAACCGATCTGCGGATGATCGTAGTAGCCAAGAGCAGAAATTGTGAAGGACTCTGCGGCTACAAATTCCCATCCACTCACCCCGTCACTCGAAGTATCGGTGTAACGGGTAGTCGTTGACGCGATTTGTTGAAGTTCAACGGCGGAAATAATATCTCCAAACAAGGTCTGGGTGCCAGTCAGCATAATGGTCGGGGCGAGAATAAAAAACGCGTAGAAGTAAGTCATTGGAGTCCCAGATTAGAGTTGGATGGCCAACGCGGACGGTAACTCATGCCGCCAAGTTGTATGATCTAAATAATTGACGGCGAGTTGGCACGTTCGTTACTAAAAACCGTTAGCAGGGTTGAAGACTCTCGTGGGAGACAGGGAACTTGATGAGTTCGGCATAAAAATATAGCGACTTCGAGCATGTAACGGTTGCTCTAAGGCAGCCACATGTGGGCAACCGAGCGTGGGAAATAAGCGTTAGAATGGGCAGGGAGCATCGCGTCTGTCACCTGCCATCGATCATGGCCACAAAGCATATTTGGTGCCACCCACGAATGGCACTGTACACTGATCCTTGATCGTATCTGGCATGTGGCGCGTAACGCCATCGATAAAATACGTGGGCTTGTTCTTCCAGAACCAATCAGAATCTGCATTGTCGTCAGTTGTGCTTGCGACGTCACAGCACGGATCGTGAAGGGCTACTTCGGAAGACGTTGCGTGAGCCTTGCAGTAGTTATCTGTGTTTGAATCAGGGACCTGAATACCATAGCGAGCCAAGTAGGGAGTGATCCGAGCAACGGCGGATTGGCATGCAGCATCTTTGCCATCGCGTAGCACTTGGCTCATAAAAGCCCAAAGCGCAATAGCCGTAAAGGGCCTTTGGGCCCGACGCATCTGCGTTTTGACCACGCGCGGCTCGAATCACCCCGGGCGGTTTCCAATGATTTGCATAATTGCTATTTGTCGCACAGCCCAGGCAAAGCCGGTGAGCGAGAGCAAGGAGGCAGGTTCTGGGAACGAAGGCAAGATTGGCAGTTATGGCAAGTTCGTTTCAAGAGGGCTTTTAGCGTTGGTGTGCTGCGGCTAAGTTGTCCAGCGTGGAATTTCACGGCAACCATTAGCTCATTGCGAAGCTTTGAAAGGCGAGCCCGATGCGGCTAAAAGTGTGTTTGATTATCCCGACGCTGGTCAAAGGGGGCGCCGAAAAGCAGTTGACATTGCTTGCTGCGGGGCTGGATAGGAACCGTTTTGAATGCCATGTGGTAGTGCTGACGCATAGCGGTCCTTATGAAGCAGAGTTGCGGCAGCACGGGATCCAGGTTCACGTGATTGGCAAACGCGGGAAACTGGACTTGGCCGCTTATTGGCGATTGGTTCGGAAGCTGAAAGAGATCAAGCCGAACATCGTACACAGTTGGTTATTCGCGGCGAACAGTTACGGCCGCATGGCGGCGCGGCGAGCTAGGGTGCCGGTGATCATCGCAGGCGAAAGGTCGGTAGACCCTTGGAAGCAATGGTGGAATTTCGCTGTGGATCGCTACCTGCTGAAATTCACCGACACGATCGTAACCAATACGACAGCCGTGTCAGATTTTTATGCGAAGCATGGCATCGCGGCAGACCGGTTCACAATTATCTCGAATGCGGTTTTGCCAAATGCAGTGTTGCCTCCGACGCAAACGCCGCTGACCCGTGCGGAGGTTTTTGAGCGATTGAAATTGCCACCTAAAAGTTTCCTTGTCGGTGCGGTGGGTCGATTGTGGAAGCAGAAGGGGTATCGTGAACTGGTTTGGTCGGGCGAGCTATTGCGAGTTGCATTGCAGGATGTCTGTGTGGTGATCGTCGGAGATGGACCGGAGCTCGACAACTTGCTGCACTACCGAGACCAAGTTGGGGCGGATGAAGCGGTTCGCTTTGTCGGGAGTCGCGAAGACGCAATCCAACTGATGACCGGTTTTGATTTGCTCTGGAACGGCAGCTTGTACGAAGGGCAAAGCAATACGATTCTCGAGGCTATGTCGTGCGGCGTGCCAGTCGTTGCTAGCGACATACCTGGTACTCGCGATCTCGTTGTGCACGACGTAACAGGCTTGCTCTATCCATTAGGCGATGTCGGAACGTTGACACGAATCAGCAATCAACTGCTGCGCGAACCTGAACGACGGGCGGCGATGAGTCTAGCCGCGAAGCAGCGGATCGCTGATCATTTTTCGCTTGACAGCATGGTCACGCGGCATGCCGCGCTTTATGAACGCTTGTGGTCCGCTAAAACCAGCACATTGAGCTGACCAGAATGTCGACCGCAAAAGAATCGCGACTCGGTACTAGCTGCTAGCTACTAGCGCTGCGATACGACAACAGTGCGCGGCCAAAGACCCAGCGACTGAACAAGATGGCTGCGACGGTAGCCAGTAGAGTGAACGCAGCTAGCGGCCATTCCCAGCTTGCTCGCGGCGTTAGCGGTTGAGCGAGCAAGCGGGCGGGGACATTCACGACGACCAACACCGGAATAACGAACGTGAAGACCAACCACAATGGAAACCCCCAGCCTCGCGAGTAAATTTCCATCGGATAGCGTGAAAAGTTTGTGATGTAAAACCAGAAATCATAGAGCGTTTGATTGCGGCCCAACCAGACGCTGGTCGCCGCCAAGCAGATCATCAAGCTGTACAGAATCGCCGCGCCGCAAGCGATATAGAGTGGATACAGAAACAGAATCGCAGGCTCGAAACGCCAAGGATTTTCGGCTCGATTTACGAGCTGAGCAAGGCTGATGACGATGAGCACTATTCCGAGCAGTAGGTTCGCGAGACTCGACCAACTCACTTTGCGAAACGAAATCAAAAACTGCGTATCGATCGGTTTGAGCATGGCAAAATCAAGTCCGCCGGTACGAATCATCTCGCTGAATTCTTCTGAATTCGGCATGAAGAACGTTTGCACGATTGAGTTAATGATCCAAGTGGTTCCCATGAACACAAAGAACTCGTACTTGCCCCAGCCCGTTTCGCGACCGATCGACGCGGTGTGTTCAAAGATCAGCCAATAGAAGCCAACGTTCATCATGGCCCACGAGAGACTCGAGAAGGCTTCGATAACAAAGTTGGCTCGAAACATCATGTCGCGAACCAGCGAATTCTTTGCAAAGGTCAGAAACACTTTTGCGTAATTCGGGTGGCGGGAAAGTGTTGCATCGCTGCGCGGGTTGGTGGCAGTCAGGGATTCCGCCAGCGAGTCAGCGAGCTGATTGGTGTCTCGAGGTTGCATTATCCACCAAATCCACTGTAGCGTTTAAGCCCGCGCGCGTAGAGCAGTCTGGCGAGCAGAATGAAGAAACCCAACCAAGCCGCTTCGATCGCTATTTCTAACCACAGTCGATCAGCGGGGATCTTTTCCAGAAACACAGCCGCAGGGAAGTAGGCTAAATACTTGAAGGGGACGAAGTCGACGACGGTACGGTAGGGTTCTGGCAATAAGTCGAGTGGAAACATGTGTCCCGATAGAAAAAAGTTCAGCAGCATGTAAACAAACAAGAGCGAACTGACTTCCAGGAACCAAAAGCCGATTAAACCGATGCATAGATCAATGAAGTAACCCAGTAAAAACGCCATAACCAGCGACAGCACAAAAGCGGTCATGATTTCCGCCGACGGCCAACCGGCAGTGAAGTAGTCGCGGCATAGATAGAACACGAGCGCGAATGGCAGCGTTGAGACGCTGTAGTAAGCGATCTTGTGCGCGACGCGACTGAGCAATAAGAATCCGATCATATCGATCGGCTGCGTGATAAACTTCTTGATCTCGCCTTCGCGGACTTGTTTAGCCACGTTGGAGGCGAGTCCCGGCATGCTAGAAAAGGCTCGGCCGAGCATCGACAGCAGATAGTAGGCGACCATGTCATGAAACGTATAGCCTGACAGGCGGCTCACTTGCCCTCCGTCGGTTCCCACGGAATCAAAAATCGCCCACCATAGAAAAATTTGCGTGATGATGGGCAAGAATCGCATCAGCGTACCGAGCGCGAAGTCGCCGCGATAAGCCAGCCGTTCTTCCAGCGATGTTCGCAGAATCATCCACCACGAAGCGAATCGATAACTGAGTTCCGTTGCGAACATACGGCGAGATTTAGTTCCGGTAAAAATAAGTTTGCCAAGTCCACACGGCAAGTTCTATGGCTCAGCCTTTACGGTTAGCGTTACGCTAACCAAGTCGGCTCGCCAAGTTGACTTTTAAAATGAGGAAGCGAAACTTGGTAAGTGAGTTGAATTATTAGCAGCGCAAACGATTGAAATCATCTTGGGAATAAGTGCTGCACGCCGTTTCAGAGCATAACGCCCGCAGCAGTCATCGACCAGAGCATGCCTGAGCTTGAACGGGCTGCAACGGGCTTAGAATCGGATGACCTAGTGTTTTGTCCAGCTTCAATTTTAGGATTCTTCGTGTAAGGGTGGCACGCCCAGAGGCATTGCGGAGGGGGTGATTCGCCTGACATTAAGCCACG
>JANPLP010000776.1:0-4583 GCA_031426595.1 Planctomycetia bacterium
GGCTGTGACAATTGTGGTGCTGCAGTTGGACCAGCTCCATCTGGTGACTGCCCGGGTTGCGGTGGTTGCGTGAACTGCAGATAGGCTGTGCAGATTGGCTTACGTGACTGCAACGAACCAGCAGCCATGTTGCCATAGAAACGACTTGCATTAGCTGATTCCGCCCTTAGAACGACAATGTAAAATCGCCCCGCAAATTTTGCGGGGCGAGTCGTTTTGGTGCGTTCTACTTTTTCGTTCGGAACGGACTCAGCGGAGGGATTGAACAACATAGTGGTCCATCCAGCGCATCAACTTTCCGCGGTCATCAACGCCAAGATATCCTAGGTGGCCGCCACGTTGGGTGTGCTCAATGGATACGAAAGCCGAATCGAACGAGGTTTGTCGAAAGCTGGACTCGGTGACGATGGGATCGTGACGATCGACCAAGATTGTGGTGGGAGTTTTTACGAAAGGCAACCACTGGTCACTGCTGGCAACATCGTAGTAGTGGTTCGTATCACGAAACCCACTCAAGGGCGCAGTATAGCGAGTATCAAACTCCCGGATCGTTCGCACCTTGGGCTCGCGAGCGATCGCTTGCCAAGCGGGCCATAGCTCACGGCGATGCTCGACTTGTTTCTCGAGCACTTGCAAGTAGTAACGCGTATACACTCGACGGCTGAGGCGGTCCATGTTGTTCGAGCAATCATGCAAGTTGATGGGTGGCGCAATCGCCAACGCTCGCTCAATGCAACCAATATCAAGCTGTTCGGCGAGCGGCCCGTTTGCACCAGCCTCTCCCAACATTTTCAGCAGCACGTTGCCCCCCAGTGAAAAACCGGCAATGCGCAGCCGTGAATGGGGATAGCGTTCCTGCGCGGCTCGCACTACCGCCGCCAAATCCTGGCTCGACCCCGCATGCGCAGGCCGCCATGCCAGGGTCACACCGGCTCCGCTACCGCGCAGGTCAACTCGCCACACACGAATTCCGAACTGGCGCAATTGCCGTGCGATGCGTTGGAGATAGGGGCTGCGATGGTTCCCGCCCAAGCCATGGATCAAGATAGCCGTCGGCGCGTCTTCGGCGAGTGGTCCGCCAGCCTCCTCGTGCACAACCAACGCTTCACCGTCCGCCAGCGGAATCTGAATCGCAGACGCATAATGCGGTGGACGGTCGCCCAACGAAACTCCAAGCATGAGCGTCTGTAAGTGGCCGCTTCTCAAAAGCGGATGAGGACGGTAGGGGAGCATTGGGCGATCACAAACGGTGAATGGACAAGAAAAACAGCTCAGAATGGCCGAGCAGCGACGGCAAGACTAGCCAAATTCCAGTTGCTGAGCAATAATCCCGAGCTTGCAAATCAACAAGTCGGTGAATCTGTAGGATGTACGAAACAGTTGAGGGTGGTATGCGCGAGTTTGATGTATGCGGGCTGGGAAATGCCGTTGTCGATATCTTTCTTGAAGTTTCGGACGCTGAATTCCACGCCATGGGTTTCGAGCGCGGCACAATGCGATTGGTGGACAAGCCAGAGCAAGAGCAGCTTTTCGCGCAGTTCCAGGGAAAACATGATCTGAAGTTGGTCAGTGGCGGTTCTGTCGCCAACTCAATTATCGGTATGTCGCAGCTCGGAGGGCGAGGTGCCTTCATTGGCTGCGTTGGCGACGATCGCTATGGCCTTCATTACGTCGAAGAGTTCGAGCAACTTAAAATCGATATGGGCAATCCCGTTCTGGTGGGTGAGACCACAGGGACATGTCTTGCCATCATCACGCCGGATGCGGAACGAACGATGCGAACTTGCCTGGCCGTGTCCAGCAAGTTAGCGGCAAAGCATGTGGATGAGGATCGGATTGCCAAGTCGCAATGGTTATTCATCGAAGGCTATGTGTTCGCGAACCCTGAGACGGGTCAACACGCAGTGCGCGAAGCCATTCGAATTGCCAAAGCAAATGGCACTCGTATCGCCTTGACCTGCTCGGATGCATTTATTCCAGCAGTGTTTGGTGACGCATTCCGCGATGCGTTGGCGCAAAGCGATTTGCTGTTTTGCAACGCGCCCGAAGCGGCTGCTGTAACCCAAACAACGAGCTCGGAGGATGCTTTTGCAAAGTTAGCTACCATGGTCCCGAATTCCGTGGTCACGGATGGTCCAAACGGTGCCTTCGTTCGCTTTGGCGGCGAAGAAGGCCATGTGCCCGCTATCGCTTGCACTCCCAAAGACCTCACGGGAGCCGGCGACATGTTCGCAGGTGCCTTCCTGTACGGCATCACGCACGGTTACTCCCCAATCTTGTCCGCCTGCGGCGCAAACTTCCTTTGCAATAAAGTAATCACTCAAGTGGGCGCGCGATTACATCACGGTGCACCAGAGTTTTGGAAGCAAGCTGTCGGTAAGTAACTATGCAAACGACTCGGACTTTTATCGCTGTCGAAGTCGGTTCACCCGCCCGCGAATCCATTCTGCGTTTGATTAAGCAGTTGTCCACTGAACTTGACGGAGTTCGCTGGACCCAGCCGGACCAGCTTCACTTGACGCTAAAATTTCTCGGCGATATCGACAATCGCGAGCTTCCGGAGATCTGCAACCAGATGCGAGCCGCTTGTGCCGGTGTCGAGCCCTTCAATGTTGCATTAACCGGCTTAGGCGCATTTCCGAAAAACAAACCCCCGCGTGTACTGTGGGTCGGTATCGCAGAAGGCGGCCCGCAGCTCTCAGTGCTGCACGAGCGTTTGGAGCTTTCGCTGTCACAACTTGGAGCTCCCGCGGAAGGGAGAGCCTACTCGCCGCACCTCACTCTCGGCCGTATCAATCGCGGTGCCGACCAAGTGCAAATCGCCACTAGGCTAGCGCATGACAAGGATACTTCTTTCGGGCAATTCGATGTCAGCGAACTGCTGCTGATCGCTAGCGTGCGCGAGCGCAATCGGATGAGCTACGAGACGATAGATTCGGTCTCACTTTACTAACTTCTCATCATCATTTCCGGCCGTGGACTGCTTCTGACGCCTACGTTTGCGAGCCACAAGTTGCAGTGCTCCAGTGGAACCTAGAACGCCCACTAATATCAGGGAACTGGGTTCTGGAACCGCTGTTATGAAGCCGATATTTAGACCGTAGAATTGTGTATCAATCAGCGTTGTATCAACATTTGACGTTCCCTGAACGCGCACATAGTACGTGCCAGCAGAACCAAGATTAAATCCAGAAAGCGATTCAGCCAGCCCTAATCCGAACGAGTTTACGTCGGCTAACAATGTGAGCCCGTCAGTGCCGAACAGCGAGAATCGTAAATCGCTTCGCGTGCGTGTGTTGAAATCGGATTCCATGCCACCTTGAGGACCTGCTTGATAGGTAAATCCCAGAGCCTCCAGTGAAACATCGACGAGCCCCGCGCTGCCAATGTTGAAACTGAAATAGTCAGTATCCGTGTTGCTATCGATGCTGATGAAATCCGTTGCAGTGGAACTCACCGTCAAGTTTCGAGCGTCATTGCCAATCGAAACGTTGCTATTGAAAACAAGCGTTCCAAGGCTGGTCGCGGTGGCCACAGTGTCATTGCCAAGGCCGAGGTTGCTTTTTTCTAGGGCGTCTCCATATCCCCGCTGTGCCATGAGAATATCATGGTAAGCCGGCCCATCAAAACTCGACTGGTAAAACGGCTCCATCAGAAAGTTTTGATCGGAAGAGGTGAGGTGCTCGATACCCAAAGCGTGTCCTAACTCATGCGCTAACACAAAGCGCAGCGCCTGAGAATTCGAAGCTGTGTTATTAAAGAAGTTATCGTTCGTATCGATAACCATGTCGCCAACATTCGGAAAGTAATTGTAGGCTAGAACACCGCTATCGCCATTCAGCGCTTTACCGCCGATTCGAATATCCGCGCGCGTACCGACCACTCCTATCGGGCTTTGATTCGTATTCACGATATAGGCCGCACCATCGTCGTTCGATTCCAATTGGAACGAGAGGCCGCTGATAGCGCTCCAACGATCAAACGACGATTGGAACAGTGGCTGCCAAGTGGCTTGATTGCCATAGATTTGATTCAGTCGCGTTTGCAAATTATTCGGGGCATCCGCAAAGCCAGAAAACTGGACGTCGTTAATGGCTGTGCCCAGTGCTGCAAAGCCCCAAGTGAGTCTGAGCGGATCGCCTTGGTTATAACCTTGAGTCGGCGCGATCGCTGTAGACCCAGACCAACGAAAAATATCAGGTGGCTGTGCCCACGCAGAGTTTGGAACTGCGGCGAACAAACAAAGAAACATCACTAAACTCTGCTTACACATAGCGCGCCACAAAAACAGGCAATTGGGTTACAAATGAAGTTCGCATCCTCAGTGTAGTCCATCATTTTCAAGGTGCCATACTCGCAAGCTCACAGCTCTCCTTTCTGAAATTCTGGCGAAAATACGCAGATCGGATACAATCGTAGCCTGACACACCGCGTACGCATTTCGGACGTTACCATGTCGAGCATGACGTGCCGATTAACACATTATCTAATTAGGAGTTCAAAATGAGTTGCTGTCCTGGTTTACGCAATTTCTTGGGGCTTTGTGCCGCTCTGTTACTCGTTGGAGGATTCTCTGTGGCCAT
>JANPLP010000777.1:0-7046 GCA_031426595.1 Planctomycetia bacterium
CGATTCTTAGAGCAGTTGATTCCAGATTCAATTTGCGGCATTCTGCTCGTGGACGAAGAGCAACGTAATTTGGTTTATGCCGCGGGCGAGCGCTATCCGGATGAGATCAAGTCACTAAAGGTTCCGATTGCAGAGCACTCGGGAGCTTGCGGACATGCAGCGTGGTCGCGCGAGATGGTAATTTTGAGCGATACGTCAGTCGCTCCGAGTTTTGCGGCGTTTCAGGAACTGGCGACTGCGCTCTATGCTCGCTCGTGCTGGTCGGTGCCGATACTGGAAGTTTACAAGGATGAAGCAGATCGGCAGGCAACGCAGGTACTGGGAACGCTGGCCGTCTATCGCACCTGTTGCGGCGTGCCCGATGCTCACTTGAAATCGCTTATGCAGACGGCAGTGCGTCTGGCGGGAATCGCGCTCAGCAGTGATCGGGTGCTGCAAGATCTGCGCGAAGGTGAGGCTCGGTATGGCATTGTGTCCGAGATGACTCGCATCGTGACATTTGGATTGTCCTACAAGCCGGGACAAAAGTGGCAATTTATTTGGTCGCGACCGCAGTTCGGGATGCTCAGCGGCTACAGTCGCGAAGAGTTGATGTTACTTGGATGGGAAGGTCTGACCCATCCCGATGATCGATTGGTGGGAGAACGAATTCTGCGCGAAGTAATGCAGAAGCAGTCGTCAAAAGGTGAGATGCGGTTGGTCACGAAGTCGGGGCAGACGCTCAATTGCCAAGTGAACGCAAAGTTGCTTTCTTTGGACTCTGGCACAGGTGCTGCGACGTTGATCGGCGGCTTGCAGGATATCACGGAATTCAAAGCGGTAGAGACAGCGCTGCGCAAGAGTGAAGAGCGATTCCAGTTAGCGATTGCTGGCAGCAACGATGGGCTGTGGGACTGGAATATCTTGACAGGTGAGTTGTTTTATTCGCCTCGCTGGAAAACGATGTTGGGTTACGAAGCGGATGAGTTCGGTGCGAATTATGACACTTGGTTGTCGCTGCTCCATCCCGACGACCTTGAAGGAGCAGAGCGCGAGCTGAATGAGTTCTTAGATTCCGGTGCCAACAACTATGAAATTGAATTTCGTATGCGTCATAAGGATGGCAGCTATCGAATTATTCAGTCGAAGGGGACTTTGTCGCGTGATGCAACGGGGAAGCCGGTTCGAATGGTGGGGACACATCGCGATTTGACCGATCGCGCCATTGCCGAGCAAGCGCTGCGAAGGAGTGAAGAGTTCTTGCGCCGCGCGCAAGCGATGGCTCATGTGGGCAACTGGACATTAGATATGGAGACTCAGATTTTTGAGTGCTCGGAAGAAGCTGCGCGAATTTTTGAGCTCGATGGTTTGACGTGTACGCTTGGCGAATGGCTAGATAGAGTCCATAGCGACGACCTCCCCCGATTACGCCAGGCGTATGCGGCCTTGTTAGCGGGTGAACCATTTGAGCTCGAGTATCGCTTAGTCATCCAAAATCGAATGAAGTGGGTAAGTTCAAAAGCGACGTTGGAGGTCAGTGATGCGTTTCCGATGCCCCATGGTGTCGGTGTCACGCAGGATGTTAGTTCGCGGACCAAGTTGGAAGAACAGCTTCGTCAGTCGCAGAAGATGGATGCTTTCGGTCAGTTAGCAGGAGGTGTCGCGCATGACTTCAATAACTTGCTAACGGTCATCAATGGATTCTCCGAGCTTCTGATGGCTGAAATACCGAAAAATGAACCGCGACGTGAGTATGTCGAGCAGATTCAGCAAGCTGGAGATCGTGCGGCCTCTTTGACGCGACAACTTCTGACGCTTGGGAGACGTCAATTTACTGAGCCTCGCATCGTCGACTTGAACGAGGTCGTGAGGCGCTCAGAGACGATGCTCAAGCGGTTGATCGGCGAGAATATTTTGGTGCACGCAGAACTTGAACCCGACTTGCCAAACATCAAAGTGGATCCTGGGCAGATGGATCAAGTAATCTTGAACTTGGTTGTGAACGCGCGCGATGCGATGCCCAGCGGCGGCCGCGTCACTATCGAGACACGCCGATTTTTGATCGAGCGATTGCCGGATGGTTTAGCGAACGCTGGAATGCAAGCAGGCGAGTACGTGGAGTTTTCTGTATCGGACACTGGAGTCGGAATGCCCGAAGAAGTGAAGGCACGCATCTTCGAACCGTTCTTCAGTACTAAAGGTGTCGGGAAGGGAACTGGACTGGGATTGTCGACGGTGTATGGCATCGTCAAGCAAAATCAAGCGGCGATTGAAGTGGATACGGTTGAAGGGGCGGGGACCACATTTCGTATTTGGTTTCCGGTAGTTCACGAGCAACAACCGGCGATGGATGCGTTCTCGCCGGTCGTGGTGCCGGCACGCGGAACGGAGACGATTTTGGTTGCTGAAGACGAAGACAACGTGCGCCAAATTGTGGTTACGACGCTTGAGTCGCAGGGCTATAAGGTGCTTGCGGCAAACTCAGGTGAAGCGGCCTTACAGTTGGCGAGTAAGCACGTTGGTCCGCTGCCGTTGCTGATTACCGATATGGTGATGCCTGGAATCAATGGCACCGAACTGGCGCAACGACTGAAAGTTTGGCACAAGGACTTAAGGGTGCTGTATATGAGCGGCTATACGGATGATAAGTTCGTGCGTTATGGCATGCTTTCGGCTCCGGACGATTTTATTCAGAAGCCGTTTACTCCGACCAAGTTGAAGAGGATTGTTCAAGAGTTGCTCAAGTCACGGAATAGCTGAGATTCACCGCTTGGGAAACCTGGGTGTTAGGGACCAGCGTTAGTGACCAGTGGATTAGGGACCAGTGTTAGGGACCGGTGTGCAGTTCAACGATGTCGCCGTCTTGGGGTTGGTAATCCGGTTTGACCGTGGTTCCGGTGTGGCACCCTTTTCCCCAAACTCTTGCAGATTTAAGCGACGCCGACAGATCGCAGTGGACATGATCGGCGACTTCGATCAGCGACTGACCTTGGCGAATAACAAACGGCTGGCTCATGTCGGGCTCCTTTTCTTTTGGGTGCTTGGTGTAAACGCGGACGATTTTCAGGCGTTCGAAAACTGACTTGCGAAGTTCCGGCAGTCCGGTCCCGTCGGTTGCACTAACGAGCAGCCGATCGAAGGGTAGTTTGAGAAATTCGTCAAATGTGGCGAGTCGATCTTGGGCGGCGGGGACATCGCATTTATTCAACACTACAAGTGCGGCGGTGTAAGCGAGCCCGACGTCGTGTTCGTCGAGTCGTGTGTCATGACCGAAGCGCGTCTTGCTGCTCATGAACCGATCGAGAACCGCTTGCGTGTCTTCGATCAACGTATCGCTGGCGAGATCGACCACCAAGAGAATCAGATCTGCGCCGCGCACCAAGCCAAGGGTGGCTGGGTCCATAAAGTCGGCTGTAACAGGGGGCATATCGATCAACTGGAACGAACAATCTTCAAAAAGCATCATGCCCGGGAGCGGGGACCGCGTTGTGAATGGGTAGGGCGCGATATCAGGCTGAGCTCGTGTGAGCGCAGCAAGCAATTGGCTTTTGCCCGAGTTCGGTGCACCGATTAGTAATACACGACCAGCACCTTGTTTAGGGATTTTTGTCGTGGACTTCGCTGTCGGTGAAGAAGCCGCTGTGAGCAAGTCCGCTTTCAGCTTGGCGATTTTGCTTTTCAGGTCTGCTTGCAGACGATCCGTCCCTTTGTGTTTGGGGATCTCGCGGAGCATGACTTGCAAGCAATCGAGTTCCTCTTGAGGCGATTGCGCGCCGCGATAAGCCGCTTCGGCTTTGAGGTATTGTTGAGTCAAGTTGGCTGGCATAAGAAATCCAAGTTAGTCGGCGGCCCAGGGGGTGTAATGAGCGGCGGTCGCGCTCGGCCTGCGGCTTATCCAAACATTCGCTATGCAGTCATTCGATATGTTGTATAACAGCTTTGCAACAATGCAAACGGCGTCCTCGGGAGCTGGGTGTGGTATAAAAATGGCTGAAAAACATGTTCCGACTATTGCCGATGTTCATGCCGCGGAAGCGATCATTCGGCGGCATCTTTCGCCCACTCCGTTGATCCGCTCTTACGCTTTGGAGCACGCATTACGATTGACGAGCGGGCGGCGCGTTTGGCTCAAAGATTTTGGATGGAGTCCCGTTGGTTCGTTCAAGGTGCTGGGGGCGTTGAACTGGATGCACCATCATGCCGATGCGATTGGCGACAGGCCTGTGACAGCTCATTCGTCCGGTAATTTTGCGTCGGGAATCGCATTTGCGGGTCAGCAGTACGGTAATCGCGTCATTATTGTCATGCCCGAGACCGCTCCGAAAGTAAAGTTTGCGTTGACACGATCGTTCGGCGCCGAGATTCGCACTTATGATATTGCGACCGACCATCTTACGGGAGCTCGCGATGCACTTGCGCGGCAGATCGCAACGGATGAAGGGGCCATTCAAGCGTCGCCCTATGATGATGAGTATGTCATAGCAGGCAACGGAGTGGGCGGCTTAGAAGTCGCTCAATCGCTGCAACTAAGCGATCGTACCGTATCGCATTTCGTCTCTGCGGTTAGCGGTGGTGGACTGATGGCTGGATTGGCGCTAGCGATCAGCGGCTCGTTTCCGCAGGCTGAGATTGTGGGTGTTGAACCGGAGGGTGCGGATGATTTTCGTCAGTCGCTTTTAGCGATGCAACGGACGCGAATTGGCCGACCGGAAAGTATCTGTGACGGTTTGCTATCGTATGAAGTTGGGGAGTTGAATTGGCCGATTCTGCAACGGCATGTGAAGCGAGCGGTTGCAGTGAGCGATGCGAGCACAAGAGGGGCTATGCAGTGGCTGTATCAGCATCACGGCTTGCGAGTTGAACCGTCGGGCGCAATCACAGTCGCCGCGGCATTGGACGGTCAGATTGAATTGGATGCGCGGGACGGCGCGACTGGCGATATTGTGCTGGTGATCAGTGGCCGCAACGTCGACGAAGAGAAGTTTCAGGAGTACATTGGACGTTGATCGCTGAAGCGAGTTTTCGAGGTACCGCGAATGGATATTCTGACGATTGAAAGTTGCGAGCAAGCAGTATGGATCAACAGCGAACGATTGAATCGCGAATCACTGAGCTAGAGATTCAGTTGGCGCACCAGCAGCGTGTTTGTGAGCAATTGAATGAAGTGGTTGTGGAACACACGCAGCAGATGATGCGGTATGAACGTGTGATTTTGCGGATGGAAGAGCAGATTAAGCTGGTTCGCGAACAGCGCAAAGAGCAGTTTGATCCCCGAGAAGAAAAGCCGCCGCACTACTAACCGTCGATCTCTTTCCTCGTTCTTTGTCGGCTTTCTGTCGCAGTTCCCAAATTTCTGGGTGGCAGTGACGTCAGATTATGACGATTCCACAAGCCGCGAGAGGGAAGAGCGGTTAGCGAGTGGGTAACTGCGGCGACTTTGCGACTTGCGATTTGAATACTGACCAATTGACGGCAACAGTTAAAAGTATTTTCGCATAGCTTGGCGCGAGGAGGGTATTTTGCTGTCGCAGTTGGTTTACACGAGTGAAATAATTCCGGCCGCTTTTCGTTTAGATAAGCCACTTGAAAGTGAGCTTGAGAAAATGCTTGAGCCCACTCGTCGCCGCAATCGGGACCTAGGAGTGACGGGGCTGTTGATTTATAGCGGCGGGCATTTTCTGCAGATTCTCGAGGGTTCGCAGGATGTCATTGAGCAACTTTTCGTGAAAATTAAGAAGGACAAACGCCATCGTAATGTGCAGCAACTCTCTCTACTGAGTTGCGAGAAGCGGCTGTTTTCAAAGTGGTCGATGGGACTGCTGAACTTAGACGAGCGGCGAGTGATCGATCCGCTGATCTACAATCGGTTTCAGCAGCATCTCCATGATGGGGTTACTGAGGACGAAATAGCTGAACCGCTGTATGCCATGCTAGTCGAGTTCAAAACGTACTTGGATGCAGGGACACCAGTAGTTCGGCATGCCTACCGGCGCAGTTTTTCAAGCTGATGAGCGACGTGAGTCTTACGGTGGCTACCGCGGCGTCACGGGTAGATTGGATGCGGCGACTTTGTCGAAAGAGAGGTTGTCGATGCGGTGCACATCGAGTTCTCGTGCAAAATTTTCATCCGCAACCAAATACAACGGCAGTCCTGGTTCACGCTGCTCAGTCTTTAATCCGTAATGGCGAGTCAGTTCGAGGGTAGCGAGGAACATGGCGACCAACGCGCTTTTGTGCATCCCGGGCTGGAATAGGCTCGTCAATTCCACGCGGCCGCTGGCATTTACAGTTCCATGAATGCGTTCCATGTAGACGTGAATCGGCGTGTCGTCGTAGACCACCTTGGTTTGAGGGGGTGGTTGGCGTTCCCTTAGGATCCGGCCGAATGCACTCACCAAGTCCCAGACCTCGAGCGCCTGCAGAGGTTGCTGATCAAGTTCCGTTCGCCGAGCAGGCACGTCGTCTGCCAGTCGCTGATATCGCAACTGCCACCGCTGCCCTTGTTCGTCCAGAATGCTCGCCGCGTCCCGAATTCTCTTGTAATCCATCAACCGCTGGATCAACTGATCGCTCGGGTCTTCTAACGCGATCGCTTCCTCTTCGGTTGCCACAGGAGACTGCGGCAAAATCTCTTTGGCTTTCATTTCGATCAGCACGCTGGCGATCTCGAGAAAGTCTGCCACGTCGTCGATCGACAGTTCCGTCAGTACTTTGAGGTAATCGAGGTACTGTTCAGTCAGTTTGGAGAGCGAAAGGTCGCAGAGTGGCAATTCTTCGCGGCGGACCAAATACAGCAGCAACTCCATCGGGCCGCAGTACTCGTTCATGTCGACTTGAAATGCCATTCGCTACTTTCCCAACGAGGAAGACCAAATTGATCTGCCCAGGCCTGATATCTGAGTCGGTTCTTGCGGGAAAACGTCTGCACTGCAGCCCAATCTCAGTCCAGTGCAGCGTTACAGTCTCAGTCCAGTGCAGCGTTACAGTTTAATTTTGGGATTCTTCGTGTAAGGGTGGCACGCCCAGAGGCATTGCGGAGGGGGTGATTCGCCTGACATTAAGCCACG
>JANPLP010000778.1:0-3969 GCA_031426595.1 Planctomycetia bacterium
GCAGTATATGGCCATAACGGCGATCATCCCGAGAATCAAAGCACGCGGAATGTTGCGGCCTGGATCGCGGACTTCCCCGGCTGCCATGGGCATATTGTTCCAGCCGTCGTAGCCCCACAGCGCGGCTAGCATAGCAGTACCGAAGGCTGATAAGCCATTCCATTGCGATTGGCTGGGCGAGGCCAAGTTAGACCACGATGTGCCTTGGGAGAAAATGAAAATACCGAATACGATGAAGGCAATACCACTCACCTTAAGGAGCGTAAGTATCACGTGGACCTTACCACCAAATGCAACGGAGAAACAATTGACCACGGTTAGCAGCGCGATCACCGCTACACCGATTAACTGCTTGATCCCGAACTGCCAATGAATCGGCTGGCCAAGTAGTAGGAAATCGTTTTCGAGCCATACTTGTTCGAGTGGGATAACGGTTGAAAGGAAAATTGAAAAGCCGACGCCGAGGCTAGCGATCGAAGCGCTACCAGCCACGATGAATCGTTGCCAGCCGAATAGAAAAGCGGACGCTTCGCCATACGATTTGCGCAAGTAGACGTACTCGCCGCCCGCTTCAGGCATCATGGAACTGAGTTCGGCATAGGTGAGCGCACCGGCTAGTGAGAGCAGACCGGCGGCTACCCAAGCGATCAAGACCCACATCGGCGAACCGACCGCTTGAGCCATCGGTGCCGCTTTGAGGAACACGCCGGTGCCAATGACAGTGCCGACCACCAAAGCGCTGGCATCGGTCAGTGATAACGCGCGGACAAGTTGATGAGGCTGCGACATGGATGTTTGCTTGTGAATGGCTGCAGTACAAACGACCGTGCTTCGAGTGCTGCTGCGCAGAACTCGGCGTCGCCATTCTACAAGCTCGCCGCTTGCGCACTACATCACCTTTTCGTGCCTCTTCAAACAAATTCGATTCATGGCGGGCTTATTCGTTGGGCTTCTTATTCGTTGGGCTTGTTGTGCGTCGGGCTTGTAGTGCGTCGGGCTTGTTGTGCGGCCTCACATTCCGGGTGTTAGCGCTTCGGGTTCAGGACGCCCGGTGTGTGGGGAGTGCACAGATTTCGTGGGGCTGGGGGAGGCGGGTGTTGGGGGAGACGCTGCAATTGTGGCAATAAAGCTCTGTAGCCAAGCGGATTTAGGTGGGCGGCTGGTTTTGTGCGAGCTGTATTGTGCGGGCCTGTTTTGCGCGGGCAGCTAGAATCTTCACCGTCGGCCAGCCATAATGCTATCCTCGTGTCCGAAGGCGCACGCGGAACGACTCTGTGGCCCGATGTGATCATTCTTAGTTCCAACGAAATTGAGTGGATTATGCGCAAAAGTTTTCGTTCGTTTTGGACTTCTTTGGCATTCGTGGTTGCCGCCGGGCCGATGCCAATGATGCCAGTGGCTATGGCTCAAATGCCCGCCGAGCGCGTCGACACTGAAACGGTGGACAAGATCAAGCAAGAGGGGCTCGAACGCTCCAAGGTCATGGAGACGATCAGTTTTTTAACCGATGTGCACGGTCCGCGACTTACCGGATCGCCGCTGACACGCAAAGCAGGTGAGTGGACGCAGGCAAAGTTGACTGAGTGGGGCTTGGAAAACGCTAAGCTCGAACAGTGGGGACCGTTCGGTCGTGGCTGGACGCTGGAAGCTTGCACTGCCAATTTGGTTGAGCCGCATTTCAGCCAGTTAATTGCTTATCCAAAAGCTTGGACGCCAAGCACGCCGAAGTCGGTGCGTGGTGAGCCGATTTATCTGGAGGCCAAGACCAAAGAAGATCTTGAAAAGTATCGTGGTAAACTGGGTCGCGCGATTGTGCTGATCAGTCCACCGCGTGATGTGAAGGCGCACTTCGAACCGGAAGCGGCTCGTCAAACCGATTCGGAACTGCTGGCACTTTCAAACGCTGGGCCCGCTTCGCAGCGCCGCCGTCGCTCACCCGATGGCACGTCACCAGCCGCTGCAGCAGCTTCCGCAGCAGCACCCGCGGCGACCGCGCCGACCGCCCTCAGTGGCTCGCCAACACCAGCGTCCGCAGAACCCGCTGCAACTGCGACACCTTCGCAACCATCGATGGCTGACCTACGTTCCTCAATGCAATTGCAATCCGACAAATGGCAACTTGTCTATGACGAAGGCGCAGCCGTGGTGCTGGAGCCTGGTCGTGGTGATGGCGGAACTGTTTTCGTTGCATCAGCCACCATGCCTCGGAACGCGGATCCAAACCGCGACAATCGCAGTCCAGCGGAAGGGGGCAATCCGTTCAGTCGCGGTGGGCCACGTCCTTGGGCAACGGATCCGCCAACTGTTCTGCCCCAGTTGGTTTTAGCGGCAGAGCACTACAATCGAATTGTGCGAATGGTCCAGAAAGGGGCTCATCCGAAACTTGAGATCGATGTCGAAACGCAGTATCACGATGGCGACTTGAACAGCTTCAACATCATCGCTGAAATCCCCGGAACGGACCTCAAAGATGAAGTTGTCATGCTGGGCGGCCACTTCGATTCTTGGCATGCTGGGACTGGCGCGACGGACAATGCGATCGGCGTCGGTGTGGCCATGGAGGCCGTTCGAATTCTCAAAGCGATTGATGCTAAGCCGCGTCGCACGATTCGCATCGGTCTGTGGACTGGCGAAGAGCAAGGCCTGTTCGGTTCGAAAGCTTATGTGAGTGAGCACTTCGGTAGCATGCAAGCACCGTCGCGAAGTGGAGAGAATCGTGAGGAGGGACGCAGTGATGCAATCCGCCGGCCAACTTACGAATTGACGGCCGAGCATGAAAAGTTTTCGAGCTACTTTAATCTCGACAACGGTACGGGAAAAATCCGTGGTATCTATTTGCAAGGGAACGAAGCGGTCCGCCCAATCTTCCGCGCGTGGCTGGCTCCGTTTGCTGATATGGGTGCTACTACCATCACTGCTTCGAACACTGGCGGCACGGACCACCAATCGTTTGACGGTGTTGGCTTGCCAGGTTTCCAGTTCATACAAGATCCGCTGGAGTATGACACTCGGACTCACCATTCCAGCATGGATGTGTACGAGCGAATTCAGGAAGAGGATGCCAAGCAAGCGTCCATCATTATGGCAACTTTCGTTTATCAAGCCGCGATTCGAGACGAACGTTTGCCTCGCAAACCGCTAGATGGAGAAGTTGTCCAAGCCGTCACGCCGACACCTGAAGCCGCCGCGGCTCCGGGACAAGCCAGCGGTTCGGAATAGGCGGTTTGGTTTCCCCTTTTACCTGGAGCAGTTGATCTATCATGAATATTCGCCGTGCATTGTCAGTGGTCTTCGTCACAGTGCTGGCGGTTAGCCAAGCGCGAAGCGTGGAGCCTCGCGCTACCGTTGTGGCGATTCGCGGCGATCAGTTCATGATTAACGATAAACCAACTTATGAAGGTCGAATGTGGAACGGGCACCGCATCGAGGGACTGCTGCTCAACAGCCGAATGGTGCAAGCGACCTTTGATGATTTAAATCCAGATTCGAGGGGACAATGGTCCTACCCAGATGGCAAGCCTTTCGAAGCGGACCGCAACACTGCTGAGTTCATAGCCGCGATGAGCGATTGGCGACGGCATGGACTGCTCGCCATCACCCTGAATCTTCAAGGCGGAAGTCCTCAGGGCTATTCGAAAGTGCAGCCTTGGCACAACTCTGCGTTCAATGCTGATGGGTCTTTGCGTCAAGATTACTTGAAACGATTAAAGCTGGTAATCGATCGTGCGGACCAGTTGGGCATGGTGGTGATTCTCGGATACTTTTATTTCGGACAGGACGAACGTTTAGAAGATGAAGCTGCAGTGAAGCGAGCGGTTGAAGCAGCGACCCACTGGATTCTCGATCAAGACTACCGAAATGTATTGGTTGAAGTGAACAACGAGTGCGATGTGAAGTCCTACCAACACGCGGTGTTGCAGCCGGATCGCGTTCATGAATTGATCGAGCAAGTGAAAAGTTACCAGCGCG
>JANPLP010000779.1:0-5094 GCA_031426595.1 Planctomycetia bacterium
TGCGCGAATCGGTGAGGCTGGCATAGTCGCGAACACCTTTGACCCGACGTCGACGATCAAACAGTGTACTGACATAGCCTTGAGTTCGGCACGTCATGATCGTCTCTTCGATGAATTTCCGCACTCCCGGGAAGCGCGCAAAGTAGGCTTCAATGAACTCAGCCGCGTCGCCTTTCGAGATTTGCAAACTCTTCGCTAAGCCAAATGGACTCTGACCATAGATGATCCCGAAGTTGATCGCCTTGGCGCTCCGCCGATGCGCCGAAGTCACTTCATCGAGCGGTACGTTGTAAACTTCACTTGCAACCTGAGTATGGATGTCGCGGTCATTCAGGAATGCATCGCGCAGGGCCGCATCGCCACAAAAATGAGCGAGCACACGCAGCTCAATTTGTGAATAATCAGCAGCCAAGAGCAACCACCCCTCGTCTCCAGCTCGAAAAGCAGAACGAATGTTGCGACCCTCTTCGGTGCGAACTGGAATGTTCTGCAGGTTAGGATCGGTGCTGCTCAGTCGGCCAGTGGCTGCCACATCCTGTCGGAAAGAAGTGTGTACACGACCTGTCTTCGGACACACCAATTGCGGAAGTGCGTCCACATAAGTGCTCACCAATTTCGTAAGTTGCCGATATTCAAGCAACTTAACAGGCAATGGATGATAGATCGCCAGTTGCTGAAGCACTTCAGCATCGGTACTCACCCCAGTTTGCGTCTTCTTGACGACCGGTAACTTCAATCGGTCATAAAGAATGACTTGCAACTGCTTAGGTGAATCCAGATTAAACGGCTCACCAGCCAACTCGATCACCTCCGAGTGAAGCTTCGAAATTCTTCCTGCAAAGACGGACCGTAGCGAGGCGAGCCGCTCGACGTCGACCCGAATGCCGTTGTACTCAAGATCAGCCAACACACTTATCAAGGGGACTTCAACAGTTTCAAAGAGCTTTCGCAGTCCCAACGCGTCCAATTGCTCAACTAACATGTCGTGCAACCGAAATGGGATGTCAACGTCTTGGCACGCATACGCAGTGATTTGTTCGACAGGAACTTGGTCCATCGACTTTTGATCGCGACCCGTACCGATCAACTCGGTAATTTTTGTAGTCTTGTGTTGCAAGTGACGCCGCGCAAGATCATCAAGGCTATGGTCGCGTTGGCCTGGATCAATAAGATAGTCGGCCACCATCGTGTCGAGTGTCACGCCGCGAACTTCGATTCCCTGCTGACGCAGCACGATCAAGTCATATTTGATATTCTGCCCGATTTTAGCAATCGATTCATTAGACAGAATCGGATTCAGCGCCGCCCGCACCTCGTCGATGGGCAGGGTCGCAGAACCTGCAGGCGCACGGAGTGGAATATACGCCGCTCTGCCAAGCTCCCAACAAATTGAGATCCCTACCGGTTCAGCCCAGCGCGGATTGACGGAGGTGGTTTCGGTGTCAAGCGAAATCAATTTCGCTGAACTCAGTCGGTCAACCAACCACGCCAGTTTCTCAGACGTGTCGACCGTTGTGTATTCAGGCGACCAAGCCTGCGCTTCGACTGCGGCGGATGGGATGGTACCAACGAGTCGTTCAGAAAGCCGGCGAAAACCGAACTCAGCAAATTGCGTTTGCAGGCCCGCTGGATTGCGGCGACTAAAGTTGGCATCGCGCCAATCGAGCTCAAGCGGCACGTCGTTTCGCAGGCGGCAGAGCACACGCGACAACATGGCTTTCTCGCGATTGTCCCGGATGTTCTCAGCCCGCTTTTTTCCAGCGACTGCATTTGGATTGTCCAGAATTCGTTCCAAGTTGTCGAACTGCTCCAAGAGCTGTTGCGCGATCTTGGGGCCGATGAGCGGGATCCCCGGCACATTGTCAACCGCATCACCCACCATGGCTTGAAAGTCGACCACTTGATCTGGTCGAATACCCCATACTTCACGCAACTAGGCCGCATCGAAAACTTCCTGTTTGCGAATGTTGTACATCAGCACATTGTCGGTGATCAGTTGACGGCAATCTTTATCGCTAGTCACAACGATCGCGCGGCCCCCAGCCTGCTCGACCTGCGCGGCCATCGTCGCGAGCACATCGTCAGCCTCAAAACCAACCGCATCGACAACTCCCACTCCAAGCAGTTGTAATGTTTCGCGAATCAGCGGTATCTGGCCACGAAGCTCGTCAGGCATTGGATCGCGATGCGCTTTGTATTGCGGATACAATTCGTTCCGGAACGTGATTTCAGATAGATCAAAAGCACACCACACAAAAGCAGCTTGCCAGCGATCTCTAAGATCCGCAACATCGCGCAAGAACCCAAAGACGGCTGCGACTGGCACCCCAGCCGGGCTGCTCATCGGTGCCAGGGCATGAAAGATCTGGTAAATCAGCGAGTGCGAATCGATTAGTACAACTGTCTGACCACTAAGATCATCGGGAATCTCCGGTGCCTCGATCGAGAATGTCACTTCAACGGTCGGAGGAACCACGCCAGCCCCTGGGTTTCCGCCTGCCAACTGCGCCATCGGATTCGTCTGAGATAAGCTGCGTTCGGCAGCTTGCGTCCCGCCTTGCTGAATCCCGCTCGCGTCGACCGAACTTGGAGTGGGTCTTTTCGACTTTGAAACACCCTTTCTCGTGGTCAGCTCTGCTGCCTGCCGCTCTTCTTCGCTAGGCTCGAAACCGTCAAAGAATGACTGAGAAGTCGACTTGGCCATGATCGGCTTTCGGATGCGAGCAGAGTATTGCGAGCAAGATATTGCACGCAGTGAGAGGTATGGTCACAGCCAAACGGCTACTTCAAAGCAGCGATCACATGATCCGTGATGGCGACGGTACCCAAGCTGGACTCACCGCGCCGCACTAAATCCGCAGTACGATGACCAGCCGTCAACACGTTTTGCACAGCCTCTTCGATCGCTGCAGCTTCGGCTTCCATATTGCAAGAATGCCGTAGCATCATTGCAGCCGCGAGGATGGTTGCGAGCGGGTTTGCGATTCCCTTACCAGCTATATCTGGCGCCGATCCATGAATCGGTTCGTACAACCCCGGACCACTCGAACCAATTGAAGCACTCGGCAACATCCCAAGCGAACCAGGCAGCATGCTTGCTTCGTCGGTCAGAATATCACCGAACATATTGCTAGTTACTACCACGTCGAAGCTCGTCGGACGACTGATCAAGTGCATCGCCATCGAATCGACCAGTACCACCTCATACTCCAGATCCGCAAACTCTTCCTTCACGATCTTCGCACACACCCGGCGCCACAGACGACTGGCCTCGAGCACATTGGCTTTATCGACCATAGTTAACTTGCGACGACGACGACGAGCCGCTTCGCCAGCCAAGCGCACGATGCGAGCCACTTCGTGAGTCTCATAAACCTCTGTGCTAAATGCGCGCTCGCTACCATCCGGTAACGTCTCGCAACCCGAAGGTCCGAAATAGATACCGCCTGTCAGTTCGCGGAAAAACAAAATGTCTGTCCCTTCGACAATCTCTCGCTTCAGTGGCGAGGCGTCCAGCAACTGAGGGAAGGGAGTGATCGGTCGCAAGTTAGCGAAGAGCCCCAGCTCTTTTCGAATCCTCAGCAAACCCGCTTCGGGTCGAGTCTTGGCAGACGGGTCATCCCATTTCGGACCCCCTACCGCGCCCAGCAAAACCGCATCGCTCGCTTTGCATGCTGCAATGGTGTTGGCTGGTAATGGATCGCCTGTCATATCGATCGCAATTCCACCGATCAGACACTCTTCGAATTTAAAAACGTGTCCGAACTTGTCGCCCACCAGGTCGAGCACACGGCGAGTTTGGCTGACGATCTCAGGACCAATCCCATCACCAGGCAGCAGAACAATTCGAGTTTCCAATTTAGTGCGGCTCCACCCATCAAATGCCATGTAGTTTCTTCAGTCGATTGCGAAGCCCCTTTATAGACGTAGCGGCTGAATGCTTCAATGACTGGACCTAAAGCGCAAAAGATGCGCTTAAAGAGTCGCCTACGTGCGCACTGCAATAGCTAGCGCTGGCGATTGAATTCGGCAGGATCAAACGGATCTTTAGCATTCCCCGCCGAAGCTTGCGCTTTCGGCAAGACTTGGTTCAACTGAGCCTCAAGAGCATCGATTTCGCTCATCGATGGCCGCGCGGTACCGCTGGGAAAATCGACTTGCGGTCCATCTTTAGGGACCGCGCGCAACTGCGAAGCGCCGGGCGCAACGGCGGTCAACTTTGAGGGGGGATTCGCTTGCAGCGGGACGGATACATTGGCCACCGCTGGCACGATTGGATTCTCCGAAAATCGGATCCAATTTTTGAGTTCGTTGATTAAGTGGGTTTCGCTTAAAGCTATCCCCGCCTCACGCTGCAATCCATGTGACTTCGTAGCATAACTAAGCAGCTTAGATGTTCCCGTGGCATCCTGGGCCACCATGTTCATTACGCTTTTCAGGTTTTCGGACGAGATGCGCGCGAACGCGGTTCCGACCGGCTCTACGATGCGCAGCGAATTGCTCGATGCGACGCCATGACAGGCCGACTGAGAACAGCGATTGATCAAAATCGGTTGCACGCGATCCGTAAAATACAGAGCGACTTGCGGATGATCTGTGGAATTCGAAATTGCACTTGCCTTCGCAGTTGTCGTATTCACTGCGGCTGTGGCTTGTGCACCTGCAACGACTGCCTGGGCCATGGGTGCTAAACCAGCGTAGGCGCGAAACTTTTCGTCGCTCAGAATCTTCTGTTCAATTTCCGCCCCCAACTGCTTCACCAGTGGATAATCAGGCGCGGCCTTTTCTATCACCACGTAATGCTCAACCGCTTGTGGGAGCAGATTATTCTGCAAACACCATCGCGAAATCTTAAAGTGATCGCCCGATAACCAACGCGCGATGCTGCGGCACTTGTACTGGTATATTTCAACTGCGTTGGCACCAACAAATTCCACTTGATCGCGCGGAATGGAGACTTTTGACTGGTCGCCAATCTCGATTTCGTAATAGCTCCCATTGACTCGGACCATGCCAACCAAGATACGGTCCGTCTTCTTAAGCAGAACGGCTTGCGGAGTGCTATTCGCTAACACATCCACAATCAACCCGCCC
>JANPLP010000780.1:0-6123 GCA_031426595.1 Planctomycetia bacterium
TGCGAACGCGCCTTCCTGCAATTTTGGGCATCTCAGCGGCAAACATCACTGTCAACTCACTGCGCAGTAATGTTATCAATGTTGCTGGTTTATTGAGTGCTGCGACCTATAACGTGGTGAGTCTCCCGACCACCGTCATCGCGGGTCGACCAGGTGTGCTGGCTGGTAGAGTTGCTGTTCCGATCAACCAAGCGATGACAGAACTACAGGTTCGAGACGCTATTCGCGCACAACTCGCCGCGACTTTCAATGCCACCACCGTGCCGGCTACTGCCAACGCTTCGGCGCTTCAAGCATGGCAAGTTCACAATTCAACTCTGCGACTGTTTAAGTACAACGTCACCAACGCCAGTGGGCTGGGCTTGACCACCGCACGCTCGGGCGACCAGTTTGGTGTTCAAGGCAACAACGGCAACCGCATGGACGAGCGCGCCCAGAGCAATGCGTTCGAGGGAGTCTTCATCGATGACATCATCGTAGGCTTTGCGGAACGCGGAGAAATGGTATTCAACTCTAATGCGACCGATGCAGTGCAAGCGTACGTAACCAATCAAGACTATTCAGGTCTTGGAAGCACGTTCAACCTTTTGCAAATCGAGAGCGGTGCTTACCAACTAAACGTTCGCACCGCTGCCGAGTATGGCATTCAAGATGGCCAGCGAATCGTTTTGGGGCGTTCATTCGATACGAACGCTCGACTTGCTGAGCAAATTGGAATTCGTGTGAATGCCGCCGGTTCGGGCACAATTCCCGATGGCACTACATTCACGTTAAGCGATGGCTTTAATGAAGTTACATTCGAATTCGACGTTACGGTGGGAACGGGAGACGTAGCCACCGGTGTGAGTTCTGGGAATATCACAGTGCCGATTACGGCCAATGCAACACCGACCCAGATTGCAACTGCGATACGCAATGCGATCAACTCTCCAACCGCCCAGTTGCGATTGAAGCTGACCGCTAGCCTTCAAGGCGAAATGACCTTCGGGTCATTCTTCGGTGATGTTGCTCCCTCACGCAGCGCGCTGGTGCTGCTGCACGGTGATGCCGCTGCCGTTCGTAACGGTACACTTTCCTTTACCAACACGACTCAGTTGACATTCGTACGCTCGGGTACGGAGTCACCGATGTTCTCGCCAGTTGGCTTGAATTTTGGCGAAGACCTTGGAGACGCTGAAAGGCAACGCGAACAAGGTCAGATTCTGTTGGTCAACAACACCATTACCAACAGCTCTGCGTTTGGTATTTTGAACGACGCGGGAGCACGCAATCAGAGTGGCATTGGCGCAGGTGTAGGTCCGCGTCCTTACCCAGGCTCGCCGATTCAAACTCCAACGCAAAACCAATCGAACTTGGCGCCTGGAGTTGTCATCATGAACAACATCCTCGCCAATAACACTTCCGGTGGCGTTCGAGTAAGTGGCGATGGCGGCAATACAGGCATGGCAGTGCCCAGCCTGATCGCTCGAGTTGTGAACAATACGGTTTTTGGTGGAGCCGACGGCATCCTGGTCGATGAAGGCGCTTCGCCGACGATCCTCAATAATATTATCGCCAACACAACCAACGGAATCCGTAGCGTTGGCTCGACAGTGGTGTTGGGAGCCAATCTGTTCCAGAACAACACTAACAACACGGTTGGCACCGGTGCCGGCTCGTTTGATGAATTGCTAAATCCCGGCGATCCCTTATTTGTGCCGAGTACCATTCTCAATCGTCGCTTCTATCTTGCGGCCGGCTCCCGAGCGATCGACGCTTCGTTGGAAGCCTTGCAAGAGCGACCTGAACTGACACAAGTCAAGAATTCGATTGGTTTGCCATTAAGCCCGATGCTGGCACCAGACGTGGACGTTACCGGGCAACGCCGCGTGGACGATCCATCCGTGAACTCACCTGCTGGTTTAGGTGGTAATGTCTTCAAGGATCGCGGTGCGGTCGATCGTTCAGACTTCCTTGGTTTGAACGCGATTATTCTGCAACCGCAAGACAACGACTCCGGTTTAAAGGATTCGGATCGCAATACGACTTTCATCCAGTTGTCGGAAGGTGAGCTAGAGTTCTTCTCGCTGTTGCTGCAGGACACTAATGGAACCGGTCCTGATGAAGTGACTGTGAATGCAGCAGGCGCTGTGAGCCTGACTGAAAACGGGCGTCTGCTGATTCAAAACATCGATTATGTGTTTGGTTACAACGCGAACAGTCGCACAATCCGCTTGACTCCGATCGCAGGCATCTGGCGTAAGGACAGCGTCTACGAAATCTCGTTGAATAACCAAGCAGGAATTCGATTGACTGTAAGTGCAGCGGTCGTAGACGGCAATCGCTACACCGTCGTGCGCCCAGGCGGCACCACGGTGTTTGAATTCGATACTGGATCACCAGCAGGAGTTTCGGTAGGCGCGGTTCGAGTTCCAATTCAAACTGGATTCACCCCTTACCAAATGGCGGCTCAGTTGGTCGCGGCGATCAATGGTGCTGGCCTAGGACTGACGAGCTATCTGCAAGGCGATGGAACGCTGATGGTCAACGGCGCGACCTCGATTACAGCCACGGGGGCTGCACTCGGAACGCCGCTGGCAGTGGGAGCAATCCGCGATTTGGCAGACAACCCACTGTTCCCGAACCGTGCCAATAGCTTGACCCAGTTCACAATCATTATGCCCGAAGTGAAAGTTGACTTTGGAGATATTGATGGCGTGCGGATCCCAACCATCAAGCTGCCTAACTCGGTTGTAGCTCCTGTAGTCTCAAACGGCGACGGTGCTCGACATGCTTTACTACCAATCGACGTTCCGCTGTTGGTCTTGGGTGACTTTGCAGATGCCGATAATGATGGTGCTCTAAGCGCTTCGGCGAGTGGCGACGATACTGAGACCGTGTTTTCACTAGGTACATTGGCAGCGGCCGGGGCTACACTTACGAACAAAGGCTCGGCGACATTATCGGTCGATCGTGCCCTGATTACGGATGGGCAGCAGTTCACTATTACGGACTCGATCGCTCATCCACTTTCAAGCGTGGTGTTTGAGTTTAATACGGATGTTACGCCTAGCAGTCCGACGGTCGTACCTATTCTTGTGGCAGCCGGCGATACGGCGCAAGATGTTGCGTTGAAGATCGTGGTCGCAGTGGATGCCGCGCTCAAGTCTGGTCGACTGGACAACATTATTCCTGTCGTGGATCCAGTTGCATCGAACCGTGTCCGTTTAGTTGCCAATGATGGATACATATTCAATATCAGCACAGCGCCCGCGCTGACTCGTCTAGCCGTCGGCAATGTTGACATTGTGCTGCCGGCTTCGATTGCCAATTTGGACGGCGCGCAGTTTAGCTTCACTGATGGTAACGGACGTACGGTTAACTATGAATTGAACCTGTTCGATCCTGCGATCGCTATTCCTCCGGTCGCTGCGAACTTCGTGGCCATCAACGTTCCGAGCACCGTTGCAACTCCAACGACCCCAGCAGCAGTCGCAACAGCCATCGCTACCGCAATTAATGTTCAACTGGACATGCGTAATTTGCTTCGCAATCTAGCAACGTCCTCGGGTGCTACGGTTTCGATCATTGCCGATGATGAAGACGGCATCACTTTCAACGGCTTCTTGAACGCCGCGTCGAATCCCATCACCGTTACTGCACGCTCCTCTGGCGCGGGTATGCTCGACGCCTGGCTGGACTGGAACGGCGACGGAGACTTTAGTGACGCAGGCGAGCAGTTCATTGTGAATCGTCCGGTTCAAGCCGGTGCGAACAACTTCACCTTAACTACGCCTACTAACGCTGTGCCAGGCTTCGTCACAGCTCGGTTCCGTTTGAGCGCGCTCGGTAGCACTTTGGCTGGTGGCGTTGCAATCGGTGGCGAAGTTGAAGACTATCTGGTTGAGATTGTTGCTGGGAATCCGCCGGTAGCGGTCGCAGATTTCTATGCGACCAATGAAGACACTGTCCTCACGGTAACCAACTCATTCATTGGCAACCTGTCAGCGGCGGCTATCGCCGGTCAGAATCAAGTTACTCTGACGGCAGTCACTGGCTTGACGGTTGGACACCAGGTCATGATTCGAGAAGGACTGAATTCTGAGTTTTATACCGTTGCCGCAATCAGCGGTAATACGGTCACCTTAAGTGGCAATCTAATTCGCGCTTACTCAGTTGCCGCTACCGTTAGTGCTGTGGGAGTACTAGCTAACGACACGGATGCCGACAACGATCCTTTAGCAGTTCCGCCGATTCTCGAGCCGCGTTTTGTGTTCGATGAGAACCCGAGCACGTCCGCGATTGATCCTGTGGTCAACGTTGCCAACGGAATTCTCGTATTGAACATCGATGGAACCTTTAGTTACACGCCGAATTTAGACTTCAATGGTACCGATAGGTTTGTTTACAACGTCGTCGATACACGATTGCGGAGCAACTCGCCGGTTACTGTTACGATCCGAGTTAACCCGATCAATGACGCCCCCCTAGCTGGCAACGACACCGTCGGTCAAGCTCAAGGGGCTTTCGAAGACGCGACAGTTGTAATTCCAGGTGCATTACTGACTGCCAACGACCTCGCCCACTTCGCCATCGGTACATCAGTTAACGCTTCCAACGAATCCGGCCAAGTGCTGCGACTCCGAGATGGTGGCGCGACGATCATTTCGTCCACGACAACCAACTTCGGTAACATCGCTGGCTTGTCGGTTGGCTTGGCTGCGAAACCGGGGCAAGGAGCATATGGTATTCGAGTCTCGGTGCTTTCGGCTGACCTGGGTGATGGAGGCGTTCCGACAGTAAGTGTCGTGGGCAACACAACCATTATTGTGACCCTTAACAGTCGAACCGGCTTTATTTCGACAGCGAACGATTTTGTGGTTGCCGTGAATGGAAATCCAGCGGCTTCGAATCTGGTGACGGCCAGTCTCATTAGTGGCTCTGCCACGACACCTATCGGCGCTCCCGCAACGGCCTACGCGCCAATTGTGGTGCCTCCAAGCGGCGGAACGGTAAGCGTTCTCAACAATGTGCTCACTTATGTTCCACCAGTGCATTACAACAACAACATTGGTGGACCTGCATTGTTGTTGGTCACCATTGAAGACGACTTGACCGCGGGTCCTATTGCGTCAGATCCATTCGGCGCACCGGCTCGATTGACTTCGACCGCAACGCTAACGATTAACTTGGCGGCAGTGAATGATCGTCCGGAATACGATCCATGGCCTGCCAATAAGATCGTGGATACGGTCGAATTGCCAAACGGCAGCACGGTTGAAACCCGAGTTGATAACTTCATCACCGGAATTCGCCCAGGCCCAATTCAAGCGATTGACGAAGCAACGGGCTCGACACTGCTTAGCCTGGGAACGCCCGCTACTGGACCAGAAAACCAGTCGGTCAGTTTCCCAACTCTACTCGTACGGGCGCTTACACCTGCAAGCTTTGCAGTTCAGCCTCGCATTGAAGTCGTAGGGGATACTGGTTCATTGGTCTTCCGGTTAGCTGAAGATGTGAATTTGAATGTTGTCAACGGCCAACCTCAGTTTGGACCGATCCTTGTCGAAGTGACAGCTCGAGATTCCGGCGCGGTCGGCGGTGTAAACAACGAACTGAACACTTCCATTGTTCGCACCTTTACGATTCTTCCGAAGGCTGTGAATGATGCGCCCGAGTTTACGATTCCTGCAACGGCTTCGTCGCGGGAAGACGAAGGTCTCGTTACGCGTACGGGCTTCATGACCGGCCTGCGAAAAGGTCCTGTTACTGCTGCGGACGAAGCCGTTATGCAATCGTTCCTGCAGACGGAATATATTTTCGATCCCGCCGCCTTTACGGTCCCTCCTGCGATTGACTTAGTCACGGGCAATTTGACTTACGAAACAGCACCACATGTCAACAGCCGCACCGGACAGAGCTTAACAGTTTCCGTAACAGTGATTGATAATGGCGGTGTGGATCCAATTCTCGGCGGTCAAGATCGCACCACCAAGAGTTTTCAAATTTTAGTTCAAGAGTTCAACGATGCGCCGAACTATGCAATGCGTGGCACGGTGGATGAATTCTTAGAAGATCCATTCCCAGCCGCTGGTGCGCTGACAACGGTACCCAATTTCATTGCTCCAGCCAGCATTGTCCCCG
>JANPLP010000781.1:0-2462 GCA_031426595.1 Planctomycetia bacterium
CGAGCGGCGGCAAGTAAAGTCTCTAAAAGTCAAAGCGGTCGATCCGCCGCTACATGTCCATCGGATTGTTACGCCTTGTTCAAAGCCGGCAGAATCACAGCTTCGGCTGGTCTTGTACTAGCAATATCGCACAGCTCTAACAGATTCCTGTTCGTCGTGTCGAAGTCACAGGTTCGATTTGCGGTGTGTCGAGCAACAACCAGTCCATTGTGAATCCAAAACAAGTCTCCATTTCCTCCCGAACTATCTCCCTCATAAAGCCAGGGGACGGGTTCAGCAAAGCTGTCTATGTCGCACAATACAAATCGCAGACGACGGTCCGTATCAACACGCATAAGCGAAGTACAGAAACGTTGCAAAGTCTTAACGGAAGAACCAGCCCAGAACGCGTGAACAAATATCACACCACACGCAATCGAAGGACCGCGGTAGCAACTAAGTTCTGGATCAAAGTTGACTCGGCCAAATGCGTCCCCAGTCAACCTTCTTATGCTCTGCGTGCGATCAATGTCGGCCATGCTCGTACCTGTATTCGATGGAATGGGGTAACGTTGGCGTTCAGCCGGTTCGAGGGGTTAATATTTTGGTAAGCGCGACATGACCGAGAACGAGGTTGCAACGCATTGTTCGTGTTGCATTCCGGAGTGGTGGATCAGCCGCGTTGCGACTTGACGCGGTTTTTATTTTAGCAGTGTCCAGTGTCGCTCGCCAGTAATTTATGCGACATCGCGGCACCTCTCGCAGTTGTGATTGCGTAACGTATTGCCGTGGAGCTAGTGGTCATCCCAGCGCAGAAACTCACCGCAACGCGGTTCAAAAACATAACCCAGGGCAAGCGAAGTGCCGGAAAGGCCACGAGCGTCGCCCTGGATTATCGGCCAGCTCAGCAAATGCGACGAGCAGTTGACATACCATCAAACGGATCGCATTCGAAGTCGCAACATCAGTGATTGCGACTCGGTCGAGCGAACGCAAATGGTCGCCGAAACGCTCGCCGCCGATTCTCACGCACGCGTAACCCAGAGTGCGCTACGCGACCCTGGCCTATATTGTTCAACGCCTTCAGCGTTAGCGATCCATCAGACGCATCAACCGGCGAGCACTGAGCAACTCGAACGACCTCGATGATCGAGTGGGGGCAGGTAAGTTCTCCATCACGAAACCGTCGATCCCCCGCTTCAGTCCATCGGATTTTTCGTCGTAGCCGTCAAATTGCGACAGGACGAACGATGAACAGATCTGGCAAATTCCGAACCCGCGCACCCAAGGTACATCGCAAATAGACCATGACCAGCCGCCATGCTTTGAGCCTGCCAGTACGGATCTCGTGTTCCGCCAGTAATTGAGTTGAACATTTTAGACAACCCTATCGAAGTAATTAGGTAATTTCCTCCGAATGTAAATTCACTTTCGCGAACACAATACAGTGTGAAACCGTATATTGCCACGGGAACAATGAATCCGATCGCAATCCGACGCTCCTCTCCGTCAGCAACAAACGCAACGATCGCTCGAAGAATGAAGATTGCCAAAAACAAGAAGGAAAGAGCAGCAGCTATGTAATAGCCAATTCGTACGACAGCGAAGGTCACGGCCGTTAGGGCGATCATCATAAGTATATCGCGGATTGATATATTGAATGAGCGAGAGATCATTGACTCCGATCGACGAACGCCCGCATTGACCGAGTGCGAGCAGAAAACTCAACGCAAGTCAAAAACCGCCGATCGTGCACTTCGGTCCAATGCTTTGTTCGTGGCTCATGATGATCTTCCGGGCGCAGAACTCAATTAGTGTAGTATTCGAAATCCGCAAAGTAAAGGCAACCGACACGTCTGGATTAAGCATCGGAATTCTTGGTTCGGCAACTCCTCCTGGCAAGCCTCTGTGAAAGGATCACCAACTGTTTCAGTGTAATGAAAGTTCCAAATGTAATCGCGACAACAATGATGCTGAGCTCAAATACCAACTGACCAAGATTCGCCTGGGGAAGTTCATGCAGTGATGGTAGGAACAACAGCGCGACCATTCCGAAAGGCAACCATGAACCAATGATGTCTAAGGGAATCGACCAAATCGATTGGGCAACGTGTGACGTTGGCGATACATCAATTGGCGCTGTCTACTCGACTGACGATGATTGGTAGGGATTGGGATTCATAGTGCCACGAAGGTTTGTGATCACCCAGTTCGCGGAGTGATCTTACCATTGAAAACGCACCGTAACGCGAACTTGGGTGCATCACGTTGTTCATCGTTTGAACTGCGAGTTGCGTTGGCAGTATATCCGATCTGTGTCAGAACCTGCAAATAGATTTTCCCCCGGATTATTCACGAGAAAATTACTCTTGAGAGAGAACCCATGCGTGACTTCCAGCGTTTAATTGGTATCTAACATCAATTTCTCGCACAAGGAAGGTCACGCGATGGGTGAAGTAAAAGGTAGCAAGTTTGAGCCTGAT
>JANPLP010000782.1:0-7152 GCA_031426595.1 Planctomycetia bacterium
TACAGCTGTACGAAAACGGGCATTTCAAATCCTACACCGTGATCTCAGCTTCACTACCAAGTGTTTCCTCTTCGATTGAGTGGTTTAGGGGAATACGCGAACACTTAGGATTTGCGTCGATTCAAGAAGGCAATCTCGACATAAGCACCCGTATGCCGGTTGAGGGAGTACAGCAATGAACATGGACCTCCTTTTCCGCGTGCTTGGTATGATTACCGTCGCGTCGCCATTTTGTCTCTTACTCTGCTTAGGAATAACTTCATTACTTGGAATCAAATTAAGTGAGACGACTATCGCGAGACTAACGTCAGTCTCCGTCGCAGTGTCGATCGTAACGGCAGTTTTTATTCTATCGATGATGATTCTTTCAGGCTCGCGTTTTGTCTCCGTCGACATTGGAGATTGGGTTTCGATTCCGGAGCAGCACTTTCACTTCCACTTAAAGTTTATTTTCGATCGATTGAGCGTGCCGTTTCTAATGCTCTCGTTAGTTCTTTGTGGTGTGGTTGGTGCCTTTACACGAAGATATCTTCATCGCGAATCCGGTTATCATCGCTTCTTCCTGCTGTATGCCTTATTTCTAGCTGGAATGGTTGTTTCAGCCGTGGCTGGGACCATTGAGACACTGTTCTTTGGCTGGGAGATGGTGGGGCTTTCATCGGCGTTGCTAGTGGCTTATTTCCATGAGCGGGAGAGTCCTGTTCGCAACGGTCAACGGATTTGGTCCGTGTATCGATTAGCCGATGCGGCCTTCTTGGTGGGAGCCATCTTGTTGCATCATTTGACAGGCCAAGGCGACTTTGCATCGTTCGTCGGCAGCGATCCTTGGCCTAGTGGCACGGCGAACTTGAGTCCTAATAGCGCGCTGGTAGTTGGATCGCTTTTGTTGCTGGCAGCCTGTGGAAAATCCGCCTTGGTTCCGTTTTCAGGTTGGCTTCCTCGAGCCATGGAGGGGCCAACTCCGTCTAGCGCGGTCTTTTATGGTTCACTCTCGGTTCATCTTGGAGCTTACCTGCTACTGCGGGTCAGCCCGATTCTGGCCGCTTCACAATTATTACAGTGGCTTGTAATTGCGGTCGGCGGACTGTCAGCTCTGGCTGGGGCGACCATGAGCCGAGTACAGAGTGATGTAAAGTCTTGCCTGGCATTCGCATCGCTCACGCAGGTAGGGATTATCGTAGTTGAAATTGGATTAGGCTTTTACTACTTAGCCTTGATTCATATTGTGGGTCATGCATGCCTGCGAACGCTGCAGCTACTTCGCGCCCCGACTCTACTAACTGACTATCACGCGATGGAAAATGCCATCGGGGCTCAACTTCGCACGCGGCCATCAAGATTTCTCCCGATGGTTCCGTCATACGTCCAGCGTTCGATTTATCGCTTTGGATTCGAACGTGGCTACATGGATTTACTGCTTGATAAATGGGTTGTTGAGCCGTTTCATTTAGTTTTCCGATGGGCATATCGTCAGGAACGGCGTTTGACGGACTGGTTATCGCGAGAGACATCGCGTGAGTCGGATAGCATCGAGCTTCATCCCGAACGCTTACCTGAGCCGGAACGCAGCTCTGCCACTATAAAGAAGCACTTATAAACATGCCCGAACTACACTTTCCTTGGTTAGAGGCGTCTATCTTTACGCCACTTGTTGGTGCATTCATCGCTTACTTAGTGGGCAACGGCAACAAGGCCAGAACTTGTGCGCTGATATCCTGCACATTGTCGCTTCTGTTTGCCGTTGGAGAATTTGTTGACTTCACTTCATTGCACGCGTTCGAAGCGCATGACCACTGGGACCTAGTGACATTTTTTTTCAACCAAGACATTTTTGTCATCGACGAGCTCAGCGCGCCGCTACTTCCAATGGCTACCGTCGTTTACTTGGTGACCATTCTCTCGACTCTCCGTACGAAGTTATCTAGATTTTCATTCCCTCTCACGTTGATCTCTGAATCCATCTTGCTTGCGACGTTCAGTTGCCGCGCGTCGTGGGTCCTCGTTGCCCTTCTGTCGCTTGCTGTTGTCCCTCCCTGGCTTGAGATGCGATCGCGCCAGCGTTGCACTAACATTTATACACTGCACATGGGTGTCTTCGTATTGTTGCTTGCCATCGGTTTTGGCATTCTTCAGCTCGGTGCTAGACAATCTTTTCTGATTGGCAGTGCGATGATTACTGCGGCCACGTTACTTCGCAGCGGTATTGTCCCGGTTCATTGTTGGATCCCGGATTTGTTTGAGAAGGCTACTTTTGGAACGGCCATCTTATTCGTGTCGCCGTTGACTGGTGCTTTCGCAGTGATGCGACTGGTGCTGCCCGTCGCGCCCGATTGGGCTTTGCAGTGGATTGCCTTGTTGTCACTGATTACGGCCGTGTATGCATCAGGGATGGCACTCGTGCAGACAGAGGCGCGACGTTTCTTCTGCTACCTGTTCCTCAGCAATGCGTCTCTGGTACTCGTAGGACTGGAATTGGTCACTCCTATTGGTTTGACGGGCGCTTTATGTGTGTGGCTGAGCGTTGGCTTATCGCTAACTGGTTTCGGTCTTACGCTACGCTCGATTGAGAGTCGTATAGGTCGGGTATCCCTAGCGGATTATCATGGCCTTTACGAACAGATGCCCTCTCTCGCTGGTTTTTTTCTATTAACTGGCCTTGCAGCGATCGGCTTCCCCGGCACGATCGGCTTTATTGCGATCGAATTACTGGTAGAAGGTGCAGTAGAAGTTTATCCACAAGTGGGTTCCGCAGTGGTCATCGCCGCCGCTCTAAATGGAATCGCCATCTTGTTTGCTTACTTTCGAATTTTTACGGGCCGCCGTTGTCCGACTGATGTTGTACTAAGTGCTCGGTGGCCTGAGCGCGTATCCGTGCTGCTGCTAACTTTGCTCATTATAGGAGGCGGGCTTTTCCCTCAGCCCAGTGTGGCGAGCCGGTACCACGCGGCCATGGAGCTGCGCCGTCTTCGCCAGCGATTCCTTGTGGCTGGTCCTTCCGGAACTTTAACGCGGCTTGAAATTGAAAGCGCTAAGACTGATCATCAGCCTTCCGACTAACCAACTAACCCAGGTCCAGCAGTAGTGCATTCACCAAACTATCGATTGCACTACGCGAATGCGCGGACGACAAACTGATGCGTAAGCGACTTTTGCCGACTGGGACGGTGGGCGGGCGGATGGCGGGCACAAATAGCCCGGCGGCCTGCAACTGCTTACTTGCTGCCAACGCGAGCGACTCTTCACCCAGTACGACTGGAATGATCGGACTGTCATCACCGAGTACGCGGAGTCCATTACGCCGCAAAGCAGCTCTTACTGCAAGTGATGATTGGCGGACAGACTGTCGCGGTTCGCGCGCTTGACCGATTATATCGATCGCCACACTTGCTCCTGCCAAGACACTCGTTGGTAGCGCAGTGCTGAACATGTAGCTGCGTCCAAAGTTCAATATGTGCTCTATCAGTGAATGCGAGCCACAGACAAAACCGCCCAAGCAACCGATTGCCTTGCTGAGTGTTCCAAGCTTGGCTAGTATACGATGAGTCAACTGAAACTCTTCCACCAGCCCGCTGCCGTACTCGCCATACACGCCAGTCGCGTGCGCCTCATCGACGATCAACCCGCACTCGAATCGCTCCGCCAAATTGGCAAGTTCAACAAGCGGTGCAGCATCGCCATCCATGCTGAAAATGGATTCGGTAATGATCAGTGCGCGATGCGTTAAATGACGTTTATGTAAAAGCAAATCGTGGAGAGCCGCGAGGTTGCAGTGCGGATAGATCACCCGCGTCGCTTTGCTGAGCCGACATCCATCGATGAGGCTTGCATGGTTCAATTCATCGCTAAAGATAGTACAGTCTTCAGTAGCGAGGCTGGTGAGTGTGGCCAAGTTACCTGCAAAACCGCTTGAAAACACGAGCGCGTCGGGCATTTTATTGAAGGCGGCCAGTTGTTGTTCAAGCGCATGCTGCGCTTGACTGTAACCGGTGACTGCTGGGCTGGCACCGCTACCGACACCGTCCCTTGCTATCGCTTCCCGAGCTGCAGCAATCACGGCTGGATGCGATCGTAAACCTAAGTAGTCGTTCCCTCCGAAGTTGATCAGCGTATTTTGGTCGCGGCAGATTGCCGTCCCTTGCAGAGCTTCAGTGATTCGGCGATGCCGACGAAGGTGACGTTGATCGAGATCCTGCAAGGATCTGTCGAGATACTGCGGCCAACTAGATTCAGGTTGCATAGGGTGAACGGAGTCTAGTTAGATTTCTCGACGAGTCCGGGATGCTCTTGCATCCATTTAGCGATCACTTGCTTACGCTGCTGTTGCTCGTCCGATGCAACGGCAATGCCCATTAACTCAATGCCGTTCTGTTCACTAGGTTCATAGTTTGGAAACACCTTGGCGACATCTTCATTGCCGAGTCGCAAACAGACGGCTAACGCGAGATCGCTCATCCGAACGATCATCGTACGAACTTCGGGAACAATCGGCTGGCTAAACCCAGGTGGTGGCATGTTTTCAACACGAATTCCATCCCGAGCCAGCCCTTGGTCCTTGCGCGCGGTGAACTCATAAATGATCGTTTCTTCTGTCAGCATTTTCGCAACGTTTTCGATGTCCGATTCGTTACCGAATCTCGCGAGGCAACGCAGGGCTTGAGCCCGAGTTTCATAATCGGTGGCTCGGTCCAAATGACGACGCGCAACGATGGCACCTTCCGGGATACTTCTTTGCATGGCGATAGCCAGAACATCGTTAGCGAGAGCTGGCTGGGTCTTCGGCATCCAGTTTCCAACCAGGGCTCTCAAGCAGCGGCCATAGCCAGCTTTCGTGAAGTACTCGATGTGAGTACCTCGGTACAACGACAAATAGATCATCTCGCTGACTTCATTCGGTGCGCTCTCATTGAACATCGAACAAGCCATCAGTAGCCCGAGCGTATCGCCAACTTCTGGCGACTGCCCACGAAAATTTCTGTCCCTCAGGCGTTGGGCTTCAAGTACCATCCGAGCCTCGAGCGCGGCGGTCGCGACGGGGGCTGAGGGAGTTCCCTGTGCGGTCCCTGCTGCCTCGACGAATTGGGCGAGCTCACGTTGATTTCGCAGCATCATGATGAACAACAACTTGCTCGTTCGTGAGTCGCCTGCAATTGCACGAAACTGATCCCAGGCTGGCAGACCATAACTCTGTTTGCTATTACCTTGCTGTAAGAATCGCTTGGTAACGTCTTCGAATACCACTTTATCGATTTCTTTACGAATTCGGCTCGCTCGTTCGCGAACTTCGAGCAGCGAGTGCCGCTCGGCGGTTCGAAGCAGCGGCAGGGCAGGTTCGCCAATTTCCAGCAGCGTCCGATTGGCTTCCTCGCGGACGACAAACAATGGATCGCCAAGTTGCTCTACCAAAGTTGCGATGTTGTTCGAGGATTTGCTGCCTGCATCGGTTTCATCGCCACGTACATATCGGCAGTCGCCAATGCAGATGAAAATGCAGATGAAAATGCACAGGATGGCGACTGAGCAGGGGAACACGCGGCGGTGGGCAGATCGATGCACATGAAAGTTCATAGATGGTTCTCGCGAGGGAATCCTCTAGCGCGTTCAAGCTGAATTCATAGAAGGCAGTCTTCAAACGAAAAACGGATTGTTTCTATTGTAACACACGGCCCCTCCGCGAGAATGCCAATCGCATCCGGAACAGCTAGCTTGATAGCAATGCAACTGCGAGCGTTACTATTGATTAGAACTGGGTAAATTGAGGCAAGGCACGCATGGCCCCCTCTGAGAGCGGTCGTTACATCACAGTCGACAAAGACGACAAACTTGGAATCGGCTGTCTGCTCTGACAGTCGATGGGCGAGTAGGAGAACCTTCTTGGCAGCGTCCGGCGATATGACATGCAACAGGCAGGGGAGTTGCTAATCAAAAAGTTCGCTTGGTCGCCAGTATTCAGTCAGTCGCCATGGCTTGGCAGCGATCGCTTCAGCCCATGTGAGTGATTGGGATTCGAGTATAGCGACAGCCGCCGTCGGCATTTCGATGTGCTGCGTGGACAGTTGTCTTACGAAGTCAGAGAGACCCGGATTGTGGCCGACGATCATCGTATCTTCCCACGCATCGTCGAGGTCTCGAACGTGAGCCACAATCCCCTCACAGCTTGCCAAGTAAAGCGATTGTTCAAAAAACAATTGCGGCTCACATGGCAGTTCGCTTACTAGTAACGTCAGTGTTTCTCGAACGCGCTGCGCAGTGCTGGCGATCACCGCAGAAGGTTGTAACAGTTGAGTCTTAAAGTGACGTCCCATGAGAGGCGCTACCCGCCGCCCGCGATCATTCAATGGTCGATCGTGATCCGACAAACTGGAGTTCGCCCAATCGCTTTTGGCATGGCGCATGACAATCAAGCGTCGCGTCATTGCTTTAGCTACCTAACACTTTTGACTCAATTTCGCGAACTACGTCATCGACCCTTACACGCCACTGCTCGAGGGTGTCCCGATCGCGGATAGTAACGGTTTGGTCTTGCAGCGATTGGCCGTCAACGGTGATGCAATACGGAGTGCCGGCTTCATCCTGGCGACGATAGCGACGTCCAACAGCACCTTTCTCGTCGTAGAATACATTGAACTTTTTCTTGAGCGCTCGATAGATATCCTTAGCCACCTCGGGCATCCCATCCTTCTTAACTAGCGGGAAGACAGCAGCTTTGATCGGCGCGATACGTGGATTCAATCGCAAAACCACGCGAGACTGCATCTGACCACTCTCGTCGGGAGCTTCGTCTTCGCAGTAGGCTTGGCACAAAAATGCGAGCGTCGCGCGATCAGCGCCGGCCGACGGTTCGATGACGTGCGGCACATAGCGTTCGTTAGTCAGTTCATCGCGGTAGGTGAGATCTTTCCCGCTGCCGCGATACTTAGGTTTGCCATCTTCGCCCAACTGGACGATTAGCGGATTCGATTTTTCGTCGAGCTTCCCTTCCATATGACTGCGCAGATCGAAATCGCCGCGATGCGCTATTCCTTCCAGCTCACCGTATTCACCTTCAGCCAAGAACGGGAAGGCGTACTCGATATCGGCAGTGCCAGTCGAGTAATGGCTCAGCTCGTCGGTATGATGCTCTCTCAACCGCAAGCGTTCGCCGGCCAGTCCCAG
>JANPLP010000783.1:0-2652 GCA_031426595.1 Planctomycetia bacterium
TGGGAACGATGGGATTCGGTTTGCCATCCGCCATGGGTGTTCAAGCCGCCAATCCAAACTCGCTGGTTATCGACATCGATGGCGATGGAAGTTTCCAGATGAACATTCAAGAGCTGGCAACGCTGCACTGCGAAAAATTGCCAGTTAAAGTTCTGTTGCTGAACAACCAGCATCTCGGCATGGTCGTGCAGTGGGAAGATCGTTTCATGGGAAGCAATCGAGCTCACACCTACCTCGGCCCAATCGATCATGAAGAAGCGAGCGGCATTGGTGTGACCGAGAAGCATGCGATTGTTACCGATCGCTATCCGGACTTCGTGCAAATCGCCAAGGGCTACGGTTGCGGTGCAGCCACGGTCAGCAAGAAATCCGATCTGCGCGCAGCGTTGAAAGAGATGATCGAGTACCCAGGTCCATTCGTGCTGGACGTATCGGTGCCGTATCAAGAGCATGTGTTGCCGATGATACCGTCTGGCAAAACGGTGGACGATATGATTCTCGAATAACACAGCCATGGTGATCCGGCGAACGCCTGCGGCGCGTTTTCGCCGTCTGATTTAAGTCGGCTTTCAAGTCCCAGCGGTCTCAGTCCCGCAGTGGCTTGAAAGCCCCCTAGAATCTGACTGTTAAGGGTCGGCAGGTGCCGATTCGCTCCTGGATTGGCCGATTTACGGTAGCACGCTTGCTGCCGATGAGCCACAATCAGTGAGTCGCTGGCGAATGTTTTTTCTGAGCGAAATGCTCGTTGCTTTTTGAGGCACACGTGACCAAATCTATGAAGTCTGGCGAAGCCGCATTGCTGAAGGTTGATCTTCCTCGTATTGAAAAAGCGGTTCGTGAAATTCTGGCCGCTGTCGGAGAAGATCCCGATCGTGAGGGGCTGCTTGAGACGCCATCGCGCGTCGCTCGTATGTATGCGGAGATGTTCTCCGGATTGAAGACAGATCCTGGTATCCACTTGAAGAAAGTGTTTACAGAAAAGTACGATGAAGTCGTGCTGGTGCGGGATATCGATTTCTGTAGCATGTGCGAACATCATTTGCTGCCGTTTACTGGCAAGGCTCATGTGGGCTACCTACCCGACGGTAAAGTTGTCGGCTTGAGCAAACTTGCTAGAGTCGTGGAAGAGGTGGCTCGTCGGCCGCAAGTACAGGAACGGATGACAGAAGCCATCGCCGACTTAATCGAATCAAAATTGTCGGCTCGCGGAGTTGCAGTGGTGCTCGAAGCCTCCCATTCGTGTATGACAATTCGAGGAATCCGCCGACCTGGCAGTTTGTGCATGACTAGCGCCATGCGGGGTGTGTTTCGCAACGACCTCGCTTCCCGCGCCGAGATCCTAGGACTAATCGTAGGCAGTCGTAAATGACATTGAACGCAGCGCTCTGGGCCAGCTCGACTGCTTTGACAGGAAAAGCTGCGCTCGCCCTTTGGGTCACTGCGCTGTTGTTTCAATACTGCGATCTCCGAAAAATAGCGATCGTTTGGCAAGTTTTTATCGCGCTGAGCATCTCGTTGCTCAGCCTGGCAGCCTATGCGAACGCGGGTGGCACAATTACGAAGTCAACTTGGATGACAAGTTGCGCGATCGCCTCTATTGTTGCTACGATGCATATCCGCGACTGGTTGCGGACCAGCCCGCGCGAAACGTTTGAAGAGGTAGCAAGCGTCGATGCCACAAGCAAGAAGCAAAAAAAGAAGTCCGTAACCAAATCCAACGCGCTCAGTGCACCGAGTGCATTTCCTCGGGCGGCTGGTACCCGGTCTACCGTTTCCAAATCTACCGTTTCCAAGTCTGCCGTGCATTGGTACACGTGGCTGGGAGTCATGATCAGTGGTTGGTCGCTAACGAGTTCCGTACTCGCAAACGGCTCTGCTCGATCGTCAGCATTGTTTGCGGCTGTTCATGTATTGGCTGCCTGCGTGCTGCTTGGAGTCGCCCTTTTTTGCGCCATTGAGCTTACCTTTGGCAGCGCTCCTTCATCGCTCTCAGCCATCTCTTGGTCCAGCGTTGCATTCGTCGCACTCATCTGCTGGGTGGCTGAACTTGGCATCGCGGCCAGTATCGTGCTGACTCCGGTGGATGCTACAGCGGATTTCCAAGTGGCCGCGATGTCGCGCATGTTTGCCATTTCGGTAATGGTGATCGACTTCGTTGTATGGATGATCCCCTTCCGCCTTGCAACTTTCCAACGTTCTGGAAAAGCCGTTGCCTGGGTATCGCTCGCCATCGCCGCTTGGACTGGCGTGCTCAGCCTAACTCTGCTCTGCGCGCTCCCAACTCACTGGCCTTGGCGTTAGTCTCTGGATGTTTGCGAGCGTGATCTCAGTTAACCCAGCAGGTTGCTCCGGCAAAAATATCTTGGGGGCAAAAAATAGGTGCGGTGCCACGCGTTGAAGCTTTGCGGAGGGTGTGATTAAGACGCCTCGCCGTGACACCCACTCACCATCTAACCTAGACTTAAACTTGGACCACGCACTATGCAGCGGATAATTGCGGTGGCCGTCCTAAGGGGCTACCATAATCATTGTGCTTTGTGGCGACCCTTTGTGGGCGAATTGGCGTGGGCTGACCGCATTTGTGCCGGTTACTTCGACTCATGCAGGCGATGGTGCTGGGGTGCAGAAAGCAACTGCTATGGAAAAACCAAC
>JANPLP010000784.1:0-2536 GCA_031426595.1 Planctomycetia bacterium
TAAGCTTTTTAGTGCCTCGTCGGCGTACGTGATTTTTAGTGCAAAGCGGGCGTTGCTCGTAGATGGGACGACTTATCCGGAGCTGGATCGAGGGAAGAGCCAAGGTGGATAGCCCTGTTTCGACATGCGATTCCTATGCTAGCACAGTATATAGTGCAAGCAATTGGAAACGAGTCACAAATGTAGTGTGTCGGTTGCTTTAGTGAGATGACTGAGTATTGTTTGTCCCATCGTTGGCCTCCTGGCCACAAACTTGACTTAAGAACGACTTAGCAAAGCGTCAGAGACGCAGGGAATTTGCGAACGACTACCAGACGTTAGCGGCTGCCGCACGAACGATGCAAGAGTGAGTCCAAAAGTTCAATTCACTTGACCCTACTTGCCATCTGTCCTGTTCAAGCCGATTGCGGGAAGCAATCAACTGACGTTTGTCAAAGACGAACTAGTCGAAATGAATTCGGCTCGCCAGCCTGTAGAACATTTGCACATTGTTTGCTGACCGTTGACTCCGTCAATCCGAATTCCGCGCACTGAGTGCCAAAAGTGAGTTCGGTTGACTGGGATGCAATGGTGCGTGAGTTGGCTCGTTCTAGATGCCTTCATTCGTTAAGGCGATACGAGTTTCATTCTGACAAGGACTTTCAGATGACGTCACGACCTATGATTGGTCTCAATGCGGATTACAAAGCCGGCGCTCACAACCAACCTGCTTTCTCCTATGTAGCCGCCGGATATTACGACGCGATCTTTGCCGCTGGAGGGATCCCAGTGATTCTCCCGCCGATCGCAGATGAAGATGCCATCGGGCAGATTCTAGATCGACTTGACGCTTGCGTGTTGGTCAGCGGGGGTGACCTCGACCCTCGCAACGATGGATTTATGCTACATTCGTCAGTCAAAGCGATGGAGGCGCGTCGCGAGCGTTTCGACCGTCGCTTGGCTCATGAAATTGTCGATCGTCGCATGCCTGTTTTTGGCATTGGCGCTGGCATGCAGTTGCTCAACGTTGTCTGTGGTGGCAATCTCTTTTTGCACATCCCAGAGGACCTTCCTAACGCACTCCCTCATCGTGACCCTCAGGACCCGAGTCATCGCCATTCGCTGGTCATCCAAGCTGACTCATTGATCGGTCGGGTTTACGGCGAAGGCGAAATCCGTGTCACCAGCCGCCACCATATGGCGGTTGATAAAGTCGCTGATGGATTCCGAGTAACGGCGAAGTGCCAAGACGGAGTGATCGAAGCGATCGAAAGCGAAATGATCGATTGGTTCGCTTTGGGTACTCAGTTCCATCCGGAATGCAGTGCAGCGAGCGCTCTCGACATCCGTATCTTCGAAGAATTTATCGAAGCTGTTCAGCAGTCCACGATGGCTGTTCGGATGGCCGCTTAGTTTGATTGGCTGGCTTAAGTGCTGGCGCAGCTAAAAGCACCGAAGTTAAGAACAACCAAGCCGTTCCCTGCCAACGGCTTTCCATTGCGCAGACGCCGCAAGCAGCAAGCTTGCGGCGTTTACTTCTTGAGCTTTGCGAGTCCGCTCCTTGCCGTGCTGGCCTCTCGCGAGCGGCGAACATCACCTGCTCAGGGCACAGGTCAGCTCCCCCATTCATTGCCCAAATCACCGCGCAGCCAATCACTCCATCCAAAGCTCGGGTCGACCTTTTGGGTGGGCTTAAAAGAGGCTTTGCCAATTCGGCAGTTGGTGTCAACGCTTAGTTCGCTGTGGGAAAGATTCGCGTGAAACCCTGGGAAAAGCGGCTCCCCGGGCGTATGGCACAAATGTTGCATTACGCAACAGCGACCTGTCTGAGCTGCCACTCTGACTCAACGATTTCGTCGACTTCGGTGGACTTCACAGTCCTTTCGCAATTCTGTTGAGGCTGGGCAACTGGGCTGGATGGTTTACGTCCGTGTGGGATGTGAGCTGTAAACGAGACAACAAAGTTCGAGTCGCGGGTAGAGATCACAGATTTGCATCGCAAGATTGCAGATTGCGGCTCGTCGATTTTTGGCTGTTCGCAAAGCGTGTCGCGGCTGGGGTATAGTCGCAGTCTAAGATCCAATCGGAGGAATTGAACGTGGCGAAGCAAATGGTTTTTGATGACGAAGCGCGTCAACCGCTGCTGGCTGGTGTATCCAAGCTAGCTCGAGCGGTTCGCAGCACCTTAGGTCCTCGCGGCAGAAATGCTGTTTTGGACAAAGGCTGGGGATCGCCGAAGGTGACCAAGGACGGTGTGACCGTCGCGGAAGACATCGAATTGGACGACCCGTATGAAAATCTTGGTGCACAGCTCGTCAAAGAAGCGGCCAGTAAGACCAACGACGTAGCGGGTGACGGCACCACAACTGCCACTGTCCTTTCGGAAGCGATCTTCCGCGAAGGTCTGAAGATGGTTGCCGCGGGTGCAGATCCGATGGCGTTGTCGCGCGGCATTGCGAAAGCAGTGGAAGCGGTCGGTGAAGAGCTGACGAAGATGGCAATCAAGATCGACGAGAAGAGCAAGAAAGAAATTAAGCAAGTTGCCACGATCGCTGGT
>JANPLP010000785.1:0-4998 GCA_031426595.1 Planctomycetia bacterium
AAAGCCTCAGAGCGTGCCACCCTAAAATTCAATCTTGGCAAAGCACTTGGGATGGAAATTGGGTTGAAGAGCCGACCGGCGTTGGCGTACTCCGTCTCCTCTACTCTCTTGTCTTTTGTCCCTCCTGTCTCTGTCAGCAGCTTCCCTCGCTGCCTCGCCGTTTGACAACTTTTCAATAATCCCCTGGCTGGAAATCCTCTGCTGGACGAAGCGAGGCTTTTGAGAGCTCGCCCCTAGCCCATTGCCCCGCGCGTGGTATAAACGATTTAGGTTCACAGCCGTTCGCGGTTTTGTAGTCGAGCACAATGCTCGCTGTCGAGCGGTTGGAAAGCATCGGAAGGAGCACGGCGAACGCATGGCTGAGCGTCGCGCCGTTCTATCAGTTAACCGCTCGCCACAGCGAGCTCCTATGACACTTGCGGACATGGTCGGCGAAGTGGCCGCTCTTCCTGCGCTCCGATCGGCCATCGATTCTCTGGCTAGCGATCGACGAGTAACACTAGAGTCTGTTTGGCCGGCTGCGATTGCTCCCATTGCGGCGGGTTGGTACCGAGCCGATCAGCGCCCGATGCTAATTTTGCTTCCGCAGATCGCAGAGTCCGAATCGGTGGCGGCCGAGCTGAGTGAACTGCTGGGTGAGCGAGTCGACGTTTTTCCTCCCGGCAGCGAAGAATCGGAGCTCGAGTCGCTGCAGCATCAGGAGACCGCCCAGCGGCTGCATGTGCTCAGTTGGCTATACAACTTTTCAGTAGCGGATCGAATAGCAAATCCGGTCGACGAAAAAACGAAGCTTGCCACGCCCCCGATTATCGTAACGACCCTGCAAGCCTTGCTGCACAGTGTGCCCAGCCCCAATTCGCTGGAAGGTGACAAGCGAATCTTAGCGGCAGGGGGGCAAATCGACGTCGATGATTTGCGAGCCTGGTTGGTAAAGGCGGGCTATCACGCGACGAGTTCGGTTCAATTGCCAGGGGAGTTCGCGGTGCGTGGCGGAATTATGGATATCTATCCGCCTGACGAACCGATGCCCGTCCGCGTCGAATTGTTCGGCGATGAAATCGAATCGCTGCGAACGTTCGATATCACTTCGCAGCGCAGCATTGAACAGCGTAAAGAACTGCAATTGCTGGCTGTTCAAGGTTCGGTCGCTCAGGATGGATCGCTGCTGGATTATCTGACTGAACGGACGGTTGTGTTTGTTCACGAGCAGCGGAGTATTGCGGCGGCAACAGACGCGTTTTTGCACCGCGTTCCTTTTCCGGAACGATTTCCTGCACCCGAGAATGCATGGAAACGGATCGCTGAGTTTCCGATTGTATATGCGTCGCAGTTGTGTGAAGACGGCTATCTGGGGCAACTCGTGCGATTGCCGCTGGGGACTGTGGAGCGCATCGGTGGCGACTTGGAGCGATTGGCGAGCGACATTGACCAGCATAGCGCGGCTCGCAATGTAATCGTAGTGGCGATGAATGAAGGGGAACGCGATCGACTGCGCGAGTTGCTGGCTGTTTCGCAGGCGACAAAAGACGATCGGCTAGAGATCGTGATCAGCCAACTGCAAAATGGTTTCGAGCTGCTGCCAAGTGGGCCGCTGCTGCTGACGGCTGGTCAGTTGCTACGTCGTTCGCACGTGCGCCGCGCAACGAAACGTACGAAGAGCCGCCCGATCGACAGTTTTCTGGATCTGCGCGAAGGGGACTTGATTGTTCATTTGTCGCACGGCATCGGCGTGTACCGCGGCACGAAGCTGCTTGAAAAACACGGTCAACAATTTGAGCATCTGGAACTGGAATTTGACGGTGGAACGAAGATCTTTGTACCCAGTTCAAAGATCGAATTGGTGCAGCGTTATGTCGGCGGCACGAAGAGTCGCCCGAAATTGGCCAAGATCGGCGGCCTGACTTGGTCCAAGCAGAAAAAGGCGGCTCAGGAAGCGGTCAAGGATATGGCTGTTGAGCTGCTGGAGTTGCAAGCGCTGCGCGGCAGCCAGCCTGGCATTGCGTTCGCACAGGACAGCATTTGGCAGAATCAATTTGACGCTTCGTTCTCTTATGTTGAAACACCGGATCAGTTGACTGCGATCGCGACGGTCAAGAACGATATGACCAGCTCGCGGCCAATGGATCGTTTGATCTGCGGTGATGTCGGTTTTGGTAAGACCGAGGTGGCCATGCGAGCCGCCTTTAAAGCGATCGATAGCGGTTATCAGGTGGCGGTGCTCGTTCCAACCACAGTTCTCGCCGAACAGCATTACAAGACGTTTCGTCAGAGGATGGCGGAGTTCCCATTCGATATCGCCAAGCTCAGCCGCTTCGTGCCACCTCGCAATCAGCGCGAGACGATCAACGGCATTCACACAGGTCGAGTTGACTTGGTGGTGGGAACGCATCGCATCGCTTCCAAGAACTTGAAGTTCTACAATCTTGGCTTGCTGATCATCGATGAGGAACAGCGCTTTGGTGTCGAGATCAAAGAGCGGCTGAAACAGATGCGGTCCAACGTGGATGTGTTAACACTATCTGCGACGCCGATTCCACGAACGCTGCATATGTCGCTGGTCGGTGTGCGCGATATCTCGAATCTTGAAACGCCCCCGGAAGATCGCTTGAGCGTCGAGACTCGCTTGGTGCGTTTTGATGACAACATTATCCGCAACGCGATTCTGCGAGAACTCAATCGGGGCGGTCAGATTTACTTTGTGCATAATCGCGTGCAGGACATTGAAGAGGTCGCTGCAAGGATCAAACGCATCTGTCCTGAGGCGAGCATCGTGATTGGTCACGGGCAGATGGAAGAGGGCGCGCTTGAGCAAGTGATGATTGACTTCATTGAACATCGCTACGACATCTTGCTAGCTACGACGATCATCGAAAGCGGTTTGGACATTCCCAACGCCAACACGATCTTTATCGACGAAGCCAATCGTTACGGGTTGTCGGAGCTGCATCAACTTAGAGGTCGCGTGGGCCGTTACAAGCATCAAGCGTATTGCTATCTGTTGTTTGATCGGCACAAGCATTTGTCGCCGGACGCCGCTCGGCGGTTGCATGCGATTGAAGAGTACAGTCAGATCGGCGCGGGATTCGGGATCGCCATGCGCGACTTAGAGATTCGCGGTGCGGGTAATTTGTTGGGTACGCAGCAGAGCGGCCACATCGCTGCGGTCGGTTATGAACTGTATTGCCAGATGCTCGGCAACGCGGTGCGTGAACTGACGCATCAGCCGCCGAAGTTGGCTGTGGATGTGGAGATCGATTTGCCAGTGAAGGCTTATTTGCCCAACGATTATGTGCCAGAGCTTCGTCAGCGGATCGATATTTACCGACGGCTGAGTCGCATTACGGACATCAGCGAACTGGATGAGATGAAAGCGGAATTGGCAGATCGCTTTGGGAAATTGCCGCGTCCGGTGAAGGGCTTATTGGAAATTGCTGAACTGAAGATTGATGCATCGATCTGGTTTGTAAAAGCGATGCAGACAGAGGACAACTACATCGTGTTGACTTACACGAACAAGCAACGCATCGAGCACTTAGCCAAATTGCATGATCGTCGCTTGCGAGTCGTCGATGCAACGAAGGCTTATTGGGTTACGCAGCCAAAGAACGGCAAAGTCGACTGGATGCGCGAGGCCAAAGAGTTGTTTAGATCGAGCTGATGTGCGCGATGAAGAGAGAACGAGGCAATGATCTTCAACGATACAACTTTGAGCGGACAGTCTTTGATCGAGCGAAGCATGACTGTAGTACTTGTTTCCTCAGCAGGAGATTCTCCGACCTGAACGCGGATGCTCAAAGTGGCAGGTGTAGCCTGTCTGAGTTGGCTTCAACGCTCGTAACGGAAGCAAATTTTGGGGAAGATTTAAAAACCCTCGCTCCCGTCGGGCAGCTCGAGGGAATTCCAGAGATTGCTAATCGGTCGACCTTGATTTAGGCTAAACTTGAAAACCAGCTAAATCCCACCCACCTTTGGCTTCTGGAGAAGCGTCTATGGATCCTCGCCTAGAACACGATTTGCTGCTGTCGCGTCGGCAGTTTTTCGGCAACACAGGAATTCGGTTAGGGGGCGTCGCGCTGGCAGGTTTAGCGGCACAAGGAGGTTTAACTGCAACTAGCCATCGCGCTGCGGCGGCTGAACAAGTGATGCATCGAGCTCTTGAGGGCTTGCCGCATTTCGCGCCCAAAGCCAAGTCGATCATCTATCTGCACATGAACGGTGGTCCTTCGCAGATCGACATGTGGGACTACAAACCGGTCCTCAACGATTACTTTGATAAAGACTTGCCGGATTCGATTCGCAAGGGACAGCGGATCACGACGATGACCAGTGGGCAGAAACGATTGCCGGTCGCGTCGAGCAAATTCAAGTTCAAGCAGTACGGCGAGTGCGGTCGTTGGGTCAGCGAGTTGTTGCCTCATACAGCGCAGTTGGTCGATGACATCGCGGTGGTGAAGACGGTTCACACGAATGCGATCAATCACGATCCGGCGTGTACCTTTGTGATGACCGGCAGCGAGATTCCCGGTAAGGCGAGTCTTGGAAGTTGGCTGGCGTACGGTTTGGGTAGCGAGAGCAACGACTTGCCGGCTTTCATTGTGCTGACGCCCAGTTGGTCGGCGAAAGCGGCGGCTCAAGCACTGTTCACGCGGATGTGGAGCAGCGGTTTCTTGCCGACGCGATTCAATGGAGTGGCATTGCGTAGCGGTGGCGATCCGGTGCTTTATTTACCAAACCCACCTGGCGTGACTCGCGATGACCGCCGCGCAATGCTCGATTCACTGGCTAGTTTGAACCAACATCGTTTCAATCAATTGGGCGACCCCGAGATTCAAACTCGGATCGCGCAGTACGAGATGGCTTTCCGCATGCAGAAGAGTGTGCCCGAGTTGACGGACTGGCGCGACGAGAGTGAATCGACGCTAGAGATGTATGGACCTGCAGTGAATGAACCGGGTACGTTTGCAGCCAGTGCTCTGTTGGCTCGACGGTTGGTCGAGC
>JANPLP010000786.1:0-6649 GCA_031426595.1 Planctomycetia bacterium
CATCCCGATGCCACCTTTGGATATTCATAACGCCGACCATTGTGTGGATATTGACTTTAGCGTTCCATTTCGGCATCGCTTGCGATTTACACATGATTGTTTTGGCGACGACTGGCCCGAGGTCGCGAAGCTTTTCGAAGCCGATGAAGGGCCGGCTCGCGTCCAAGTTTGGATCGATCAAGGAATTACCGATTCGTATCCGGCGATTTTCGATCGAATTCGGAGATGCATCACGTCGACGCCTTCGATCGCCTTGACCCGCCCTCCGCAATCCCTCGTTGGTGGCGAACAAATCAAAACGTCGGATTCAGCGATCGAGCATTTGTTGCAGTCGATTCACGACGATCGGCTCGATCGGCGAAATTATGTCCTGGTGGTCGGCGGTGGAGCAATTCTGGATGCGGTAGGTTACGCGGCCGCCATCGCACATCGTGGAATTCGATTGGTTCGCTTTCCTACAACGACATTGGCGCAAGCCGATTCGGGAGTGGGGGTCAAAAACGCCGTCAATGCGTTTGGAAAAAAGAATTGGAAAGGCACGTTCTCCGTTCCATGGGCGGTGGTAAATGATCAATCGCTGTTGATGGGGCTTCGCGACCGAGATTTCCGATCTGGATTCTCTGAAGCAGTGAAGGTATCGCTCCTGAAAAGTCCTGCTGCCTTCGATTTACTCTGCCAGAATGCGAAACGTATTGCCGCTCGCGAGATGCCCTTAGCCATCCAAGCGATTCGTGCGTCGGTGCTGACGCATCTACAGCATATTACGTATGGGGGCGATCCTTTTGAATGCAATCAAGCAAGGCCGCTCGATTTCGGCCACTGGTCAGCACATAAATTAGAATCGCTTTGCAAGTATCAACTGCGACATGGTGAAGCGGTTGCGATCGGTGTCGCAATTGACGTTGTTTACTCGTCGATGAAACATGAGCTTCCGAAGGTCATTGTCGATCGAACACTACGAGTCCTTCACGAATTGGAACTTCCAGTTTTTCACCCTCAGTTGGATGATGCGGCGATTTTCGAAGGGCTTGAAGAGTTTCGGCAACATCTTGGAGGCCGACTGACACTAACGATGTTGCAAGATGTCGGGAAAACGCTGCAAGTGAATGAGGTTGATCTGGATAAGATGAAACAAGCAATCGACTATCTTGCAAGCGAGTCCGAGGTTCGAAAGCATTCCACGGTTGAGCCGGTAGCATGACGTATCGTAATGGACGAGTATTGTGCCTGATGACCATGTTTTGCGTGTGCTGTGCGATGCAGGCTCGCCAGCAACGACACCTGGGCGATTTGGGATTTGCGATGGATGTGATCGAGCAGAGTTACGTCGAGCCGGTCGATCGTCGCGAGCTTTATCGAGCGGCGATGAAGGGCATGATCGATTCGCTGGATACCTACAGTGGATATATCGAGCCCAAGGACTTCCCCTCCTTTCAATCTCAGATCAATCAAGAGTTTGGCGGTCTTGGAATCGTGATCGAACGTCGGTCGGAAACGGATCGACTCCAGATTTTCTCGGTTGTGTTCGATTCTCCCGCCTTCAAGGCCGGAGTTCTCGCCGGGGATGTCATCGAGAAAATTGGCGAGCATTCCGCTATCGGATTAGATACCGAGAACGCTACGCAGTATCTACGTGGAGCACCCGATACGGAAGTTACACTGACAATTCGGCGCGAAGGCTCTGCCGATCCTTTCAAGATCAAGATCCGACGAGCCATCATTGAGACCGAGTCGGTTACCGGCGATAGCCGACTTCCCGACGGGCATTGGGAGTTCTTGATGCAGGCTGCCCCCAAGATTGCCTATTTGCGAGTTGAGATCTTTGGCGAAAAAACTCCCCACGAAATGCGAACGGCGCTCACAGCGATTCGCGACTCTGCGAACGGAGTCATCATCGATTTGCGCGATAATGCTGGCGGATTGTTGCCGACCGCAACTGATATCTGTGATATGTTTCTCGAGGATGGCGTCATCGTATCCACCGCTGGACGCGACGGGATTTTAGAGTCGAGTCGCAAAGCGACAGCCGGTGTTGTTCTACCGGAATCCACTCCCATTGTTGTCCTGGTGAATGATATGTCCGCCAGTGCAAGCGAAGTGACCGCGGCTTGCCTGCAAGATCGGCATCGGGCGACGATTATCGGTGAACGAACGTTTGGGAAAGGCTCCGTGCAAAACGTGGTTGAACTGGAGGGGGGCAAAGCCGCGTTGCGTTTGACATCGGCTCACTACTATCCACCGAGCGGTCGCAATATCCACAAGCGTCCGAAAGCGAAAGAAGATGACGAATGGGGTGTCATGCCCGACAAGGAGCTTGTCGTACCGCTTACTGAGGAACAAAAGAAATCGGTGTACGAACGATTGCGAGATCGAGGCAATCCGCTTCGCAAACGCGATATCGACCAGCTAGCCCGCTCGGTTTCTGACTTGAGTTCCGAAAGCGAGGGCTTTCTAAAACGTGACCCATCGCTTTCCAAAGATCCTCAACTGTTGAAAGCAATCGAATACTTGATGGACCGTGCTTGATGCAGCCTCTGGTTGTGCTACGTAGTTTTAGGGTCGTTCCTGACGCAAGAAGTCTTGAACCGTCGCTGGCTTTTCATCCTTCCTTGCCCCGCCCCACCAGCTCGAAGTGGTACTGGACTGCGACGACGAACTGGCACTCGATTTCGGATCGTCTGGGAACGGATCGAGGAGAACTGTTGTTTTGTTCCAAGCTCGCTTCGTGGTTCTCGCCGCGCTATTCCACGCCTTTGTGGTCGTATCGGTTACTTTCTTGGTCGCCTTCTTAGCCGATCCCGTCACGTTTGGCATCTTCCATTGTGACAGCCACGACGAAGTAGACTTCGATGTCGCTCCAACCTCCGACTTCGTTGTCGACGAAGCAAACGGCCCCCACGACCATCCCGTGGTTTCGGCACGGGCGACACTACCGAAATAGCAGCAAACCACAACGAGTATCGACCTTAAAAGTAGTGATTGCATGCTTTGCTAACTCCTGCTCAAACCGATCTATTCAAAGACTGCCTGTGCTATAGCGAGAATCAGCAACACATGTCCATACCGTTTTCTTCCTAAGAATGCGTAGGTGCATGACATTATTTGTGAAGTTGGAAACTCCGGATTTCGGACACCAAACCGTTTCGTTCGCGGGGGTAGACCCCCATGAACGAGAGAACCAAACCCAGTCATGCACCGAAGTGCGTCGACTTTTCAAGGCTTTCTTTCTACTTTTTTGCAGCTCGTCAGGAACGTGAGTGGCTAACGAATCGCCACATGTTCGCAAAGTTCTACGATCTGGCCCGACTGCGGATATGATAGTGTTGGCCTAGCAAGGCATCTTGGGCAATGACGGAGTGCATGAGGCAACACGGAAACCAAAAACTGAAAGTAAAGTAAAGAGAGAAAGCTTCGACTAGTCGGAGCACTCCAGAGGTGATGCTATGTGGAATCGAATCCAGCATGTTGCGATATTTTCGGCCGTCTTGATGCCGGTCGATGTTTCGCCTTTTCATAGCGGAATCTCGCACTGGCGAAACATTCGCGACGAAACGCGTTTTATTCAGCCTGAGAAAGAGCAGCCATCGTACTCCGTCGAACAGGTCCGAGAAATTGTCGATAATATACTTCTGTTTCAGCGAACGAACGGTGGTTGGCCCAAAGATTACGACATGCTGGCAGTGCTCACCGATTCGCAACGCTCGATCGTTGAACAAACGCGAAATAACGAAGACGCGTCTTACGACAACGGGAATATCCATTCCCAGGTCGAGTATCTTGCGCAGGCTTATTCGCAGGAATCGCAACCGACTTGGCGTGAGGCTTGCGAGCGAGGTTTTGACTTCCTCGTCCGATTGGGATCGTACGATTGCTGCAGAAAGCATCCGAGGGCAAGGTGTCTTTCGAATGGCTCGATGACACGCGACGCGGGCAGGCAAGAAAATCATTCGACGTTGCGATCGACTGCATCCTGGAATGTCAAATTCGTGTCGATGGCAAGCGAACCGGCTGGTGCCAGCAACACGATGAAAGAACATTTGAACTTCGTCCGGCACGAACGTTTGAACTGGCTTCTATCTGCCCACAAGAGACGTCTGAGATCGTGCGATTTCTGATGCAACAGCCCAACCCCAATCCTGCGATCATCGACGCGATCCGCGACGCAATCGAATGGCTTCGACTGGTGCCGTTGACAGGAACACGTGTCAATAAAGTGAAATCGACAAAAGTGACATTCTTAAGACACACCACGGATCTTGATGTCGTCGTCGTTGCGGATCCGGATGCTCCTGTACTCTGGGCCAGGCACTACGAAATCGGAACCAACCGACCGATATTCGCTGGTCGTGACGGAATCAAAGAATATACGTTGGCAGAAATCGAACGCGAACGTCGAACCGGTTCGGTTTGGTACGGTGGCTGGCCGCAAGGTTTGCTCGACAAGGAATATGCCAACTGATGTTCACGATTCAACATTTCGGAGAAACCATGAAGACCGCGATATTTTATTGTATGCTGATTCTGAATTGCTTCCTTTCGATGTTGTTCGCTCCGCCCTGTGACGCTCAATCCGGCGTTACTCCTCCCCCACCTTGGAGAATTGGTTTTGGTAAGACTGATGTGACGCCTCGGGAGCCAGTTCGGCTGAGCGGATATAGTAATCGCGATCAAGAATTTGATGGCGTGGCTGATCGTTTGAGTTGCCGAGCCATGGCCATGTCGAACTCGGAGCAAGATTCGGGTTCGATGCTTCTGGTGTCGATCGATAGCATCTGTGTAACGGCTGATTTGACGAACAAAGTTGCACGCTGGACCGAAAAGCAATATGGAATGTCGCGAAGTCAACTCGTCCTTTGTTCGACACATTCGCACGCAGCCCCACATGTTGCGAATGGCCTAAACAATCTTTTTCAGAAAACGTTAACCGAGCAAGAGCTTGCTGCGATCGCTCGCAATACCGATCAGATGACTGAAAGAATTAAGACTGCCATTGAACTGGCGATGAACGATCGGCAGCCGGGATCGCTTTCCCTTGGCGGCGATCAGGCGAGCTTTGCCGTCAATCGTCGCGTGTTGAAAGAGGGTGTGTGGTCGGGCTTCGGAATTCAATCGGACGGGCCAACTGATCACCGAGTTCGCGTGCTACGAGCAACCGATTTACAAGGTCGACTTCGCGGCGCAGTCCTGATGTATGCTTGCCATTGCACGACGTTAGGAGGAGATTTCAATCAGATTAGCGGCGACTGGGCTGGATTGGCGGCAAGGGAATTAGAGCAATCGTACCCAGGCGCAACTGTCTTGGCCACGATTGGTTGCGGTGCGGATGCGAATCCCAATCCACGAACGAACTATGAGCACGCGAAAGGCCATGCATCGGAAATCGTCTCAGCCGTGAAACGTGCTTTCGAAAAAGAGATGGTTCCTTTGACAAGCTTTCCAGCAGGCCATTTCGGTTACGCAGAGCTTGCATTCGAGCTGCCAACTCGCGAGCATTTGAATGCGATGGCCAAGGATTCGAAGGCAGTCAACCAGCGTTGGTCGGAAGCGATGACGGCGATCTGGGATGCCAAGGGGCAGTTACCGGCAAGCTATCAAGCTCCTATTCATAGCTGGCAATTTGGCGACGAACTTACATGGGTTTTTCTCGGCGGTGAAGTTGTCGTCGATTATCAAATGAAACTTGAAAAGCTTCTTCCAGGAGCGAATGTTTGGGTCGCTGCTTATACCGACGATGTTTTTGCCTATGTCACCAGCGAACGGATGCGGACCGAAGGTGGTTACGAAGTAGATTTCTCGATGATCTACTATCAACAACCGGGGCGATGGGCTTCGGGCACGGAAGCATTGTTATTGCGACGCGTGCGTGAAGTTTTCGAAGATACGAAGGTTCACCGAATAGAACGTTAGGAATGAATGCCTTTTCGATTGTCCATCCTGATAGACGTAAACGAATTGCTATTTTAGAGTTCGTAACCGGTGGCGGTATGGTCGCTCAGCCGATGAGCGAGATTCCGACTAGCTTCCTTCAAGAAGGGCGAGCGATGTTGCGTGCTTTCGCATCGGATTGGGCGAGCTTATCAGATTGGGATGTGCTGATCTGCTGGGACGCGAGGCTTGGCGAAATCGAGTTGTCCAACGTCGTCGTACGTACCGTGAATGCCGACGAAGTGTTTCTAGATGTTTGGCGTGAACTTGTGACGGAAGCTGACTATGTCGTCGTCATAGCTCCTGAAATCGATCGGCAACTAGCAGAAATTACCGATGCACTACGAACTTCGAAGGCAGTCATGATGAATGCCGATTCACGCTTCATCGAAGCGACAAGCGACAAATTATTGACCGCCCATTACTTTGAACTCGCTAACGTTCAGCACCCAAGAACCCAGCGCGTCGTTGATTTTATCCAGGAACGTTTCTTGGCAGGGGATACTGAAATGACGAGCGATGTTCGGACGGGCAGAAGTGCCCGTCCTACGATCAGAGAGGCTGGAGCACCCGATGCTTGGGCGATCAAGCCGCGAGAAGGGGCCGGCTGTCAAGAAATTCTTCGGTTGAATTCGTTGGCGGAAGTCCGCCATTTTATCCGGGGTAGGACCCAGGCTAGTTACGATTGGAGTCAGTACCTCATTCAACCTTGGGTCGAAGGGGT
>JANPLP010000787.1:0-7431 GCA_031426595.1 Planctomycetia bacterium
GAGTCAAAGCATCCTCGGTGACGGAATTCTTTTAGATCCAAATGACGGTCGCAATTTCAAGCTGACTCCGTTGGGAGGTTTCAGTGGGCTCGCTCGTCTCATCGTGACCGCTCGCGACTATGGCGGATCCGAAGACGGGCCGATCGCTGGGGGCGGCCGAACCGGAGACGGCTACATGGATATCTACGTTGGTTCGTACACAGGCATCTATGGGTCGAAGTTCGAGGATATCGATGGAGATGGCGCTCGATCGGCTGGCGAACCGGGCGTCGAAGGCTGGCGAGTCTATCTCGATACCGACGGCGACAATCTTCCGGACCAGTCGACGCTGACCGATCGCAATGGCGACTACGCGTTCACCGAGCTGCCATGGACCGCAAGCTTATATTCAGTCTGGGAAGCCAACAATCCAGCTTGGCAAGCCACCGTACCCATGCGATACGATAATATCGCCATCAATGGATCGACACACCTGTCGACCTACGACTTCCTCAATCAACATCGAGTGGCCATCCTCAAAGCAGACGGCGCACGTACGCTCGGCTCACCCTTTCCAGAAGCCAACTTAGTCGACTTGCAAGCGATCGTCGCGCCGAGCCTCACCAATCCGACGTTTGCATGGAGCGTTTCGGGCGTGAACGGCGCTCCATGGAGCTTCGTCGATCCAGGCAGTGTCGCGACGATGCAGTTCACTCCGCTCGATCAAGGTGAATACATTGTTACCGTAATCGTTCAAGCGGAAGACAATGGCAACGCGGTGAGCATCACGGAAACAGTTCGCGTTCGTTCGAGCAACGTTGCGCCGACGCTCATCTCTGCAAATCCAGCGCTACCATGGGCAGAAGGACAAGAACTTGAGTTCACCGTCAGCGCAACAGATCCCGCCGAAGCTCTCGACCCTTTTGTCTACTATCTGGATTTTGATCGAGACGGAGATGGATTGTTCACTGGGGCTGGCGATACGCGAATCGTTCGCAACGGCGTAGCAACTTTCTTGTGGTCTGATATCCGGGCTGCGGGTTTGGGAGACGGGCCCGTAACACATCGAGTTCGGCTGAGCGTGAGCGACAACGATGGCGGTGTAGCTCCAGGTACACCATTTGATCTGCTGCTTTTGAACGGACCGCCATCCCAAGCGAACGTCAACGTCGGTGGCCCTTATCAGATCACGGAGGGGGATTCGGTTCAACTCAATGTGATTGCAGTCGATCCAGGTGGAGATGGTCTGTCGTTTGCGTGGGATCTCGATAACGATGGCCAGTTCGATGACGCAGTCGGTGCTAGCCCGACCATCTCTTGGGCTCAGATCGTCGCGATCGGTATCGGAAACGGTCCACAAAGCTATCCCGTCGCAGTTCGAGCAATCGACGAGGACGGTGCTTCGGTTGTGGTGCCAACCATCATTGCAGTGACCAATCTTGCTCCAGCGATCACTGTTCAAGCAGTATCACAAACGGTAGAAGAAGGCGTCACCGTCGTATTGCTCGGAAACTTCATCGACCCAAGCGCGACCGACACGCATACTTACTCATGGACAGTGACCAGGAACGGTGCTTCCTATGCAGTGGGAACGAGTTCCGCGATGACTTTCCTAGCTGAAGATCAAGGGACGTATGTCGCCAGTTACACGGTAACAGACAGTGACGGAGCGAGCGACTCCGAGCAGTACACAGTCATTGCGATCAACGTTGCCCCTCGAGCAACCATCGCTCTCCCAACGACCCCAACGGAAGGTATCAATTCAATCCGATTCACTTCTCTCATCGATGGACCTGCGGATATCCTCGCAGGTTTGATGTTCAGCATTGACCGAGGTGATGATGGTACGTTTGAAATCCTGAACACGACGCAGACGACCGTTGGATTGTCGTTGCCTGACCAAGGGGTTTACGCATTGCGCATTCGACTTCAGGACAAAGACGGGGCGACGCGCGACTACGTGCGAACGCTGACAGCCAGCAATGCTCCTCCAACAGCGACGCTTGGACTGTCGACAAGCGGTGCAGTGCTAGAGGGTGCGACCGGATTGAGCGTTCAGTTCACTGGCATCAATGACCCCTCTGCAGGTGATGCAATCGCAGGATTCCGATATAGCTATGACCTCGACGGTGATGGGTTGTTCGAAATCAGCGACACTACATCTTCGTCCGTGCCTGTCTTTTTCGGTCAAGACGGATCGCACTTGATTCGCGCCCGAATTATTGATCGCGATGGAGGTCAAAGCGGATACGAACTGCCGGTTACTGTTCAGAACGTGGCGCCACAGATCGCGGCGTTGACAGGCGCCAACAGCGGCTTGGAGGGATCATCGATTGTCATTGGTGGTAGCGTCTTTGACCCAGGCAGCGACACCTTGCAAGCGATTGCTCGCGTGCGACGCACCGATGTCGCCAACGATGTTGGAGTATCGGTTCCGGTTCTCATCGGACCGTCTGGAATATTCCGATTGGAACACATCTTTAGCACCGATGTGGTCGGGGGGTATGACGTGACGATCACCATTTCCGACGACGACACCAGTACGGCTCAATCGAAGCATGTCGATGTTTCTAATGTGTTGCCGACAATATTCGTTCCTCCTGCCGCGACAAGTGTACTTGGACGGACCTTTGCAAAATCGATTGCGTTTGCAGACCCGGGCAGGGACACATGGACTTGGAGTGTGAACTACGGCGATGGCACAGTATTGAATAACCAATCGGTTCCAGGTGCTTTGGAATTGCCCCTCAATCATGTCTATGCGAGCATCGGCAACAAAACAGTTACGCTGACCGTTCATGACGGAAGTGGAACAACAACAACAAGTTCGTTTGTGGTGAGTGTGACACCCAACCTAGCTCCCACCGTGGTGGCTCCCATCGTAGACCTGCAAGTCGAGCAAGGCACACTAGTGCGACCGTTTTATGCTCATTTGCGAACCACCTTCGCAGACGCGGACGATTCGGTCGAGCAATTGACGTTCAGCGTCGTCGGAAACACCAACGCCGTTTTAGTTGTACCGTCGATCGACGTGACTGGCTGGCTGCACTTGGCTTTGTCAAATCAAGTTGGATTGGCCACCATAACGATTCGGGCTACCGATAGTGTAGGGAACTTTGTGGAAGATAGTTTCAACGTTCAGGTCGTGCCGTCGTTGCTCAAAATTGCGGGGTACTCAGTATCCACGAGTGGAGTGACACTCAGCCTCAATCAAACTCCAGAGTTGAGTGTCATCAATTTGTATGATGGATCAGATACAGCAATCGATGCTGCGGATGTGACGCTTGTCGGACTCGGCAGCGGCGCCGTTCGAGGGTCGCTGATTTGGAACGAAACCAGTAAATCGCTTGCCTTTGTCAAATCGGGTGGCCCGCTTGTGGCAGACACTTATACCCTGACGGTTCGCAGCGCGAGCGACGCACTGCGTCTTGCGGACGGGACCTTAATGGATGGGGACAGCAGCGGTGAGTCCGGTGGCAATTTTTCGCGCGTCTTCACGGTTGGTGCTTCCAATGCACGCATCGTTTCGCTGCCGGACTTCGCGCGAGGTGCAACCAGTATCGCGGGCCAAAACGTCAACTTGTCCTTCGATAATGGCAGCCCTGGAATACCGGTTTCGATCAGCGATGGCAACGGAGTGATGGCCATCGATTTCGAAGTTGCATACAACCCCAGCATGCTGAACTTTTCCAGTTCCTTCTTTGGAGTATTGCCCTCGGGGTGGACTACGGCTGTCAATTTAGTTTCGTCGGGACGGATGCGGCTGTCGTTGTCGGGGTCGACGCCGTTGTCTGCTGGTCCACAAACGATCACGCGCTTGCTCGCGTCCGTACCGGCCAATGCATCCTATGGAGCATCCGATCTGGTTCGAATCGAGAACTTGAATATTTACACCCAAACGGGCGGTATCACGCCAGTTCCCGCGATCGCCGACGAAGGGATCCATAAGGCGATCTTCGTCGGCGATACTAATGGAGACGGATTGTACACCGCACAAGACGCGGGCTGGACTGCGAGCGTCGTAGCGGGGATTTACTCTGGCTTTGATGCGTTTGGATGGACCGATCCGTCGGTCGTGGCAAACGTTAATCAGAATGGTGGCTTGGATGGACTCGATGCGTCGTGGATCGCGCGCAAAGGGCTATCGCCAGCGCTGCAACCCGAGATCCCCAACGTGCCCGCGGGAAGCATCACTGTTCAAGCGGGCGTCGACCCAACCATCGCGGTTGATACAGGAGTGATCGGCATTCGAGGTGGAGTGGTCAATTTACCCATTCGAATCACCGATAGTGCACTTGGACTCTTTGGTGTCGATGTTTTCCTCGATTACGATTTTAATAAATTTAACTTAGCCAATGGACTCAACGCTGGAGGCGTTCAGCTAGCGGGAATGTTCCTTACGGAATCCAATTGGACCATCGATTCCTATGTCGACGGTACTAGCGGCAGAGTGCGTTTGGCCGCATATCGAGCCTCTCCGTCGGCTGCTGCCTCGGGGCAGATCGCCAATGTGGCTTTCGACGTCCATCAATCTGCGCAGCTCGGGATCTCGCCAATTCAAGTTAACGGGTATGCCAACGTGCCGCCGTTCAGCTTTAGTTTCGTAAGTGGGTCGATTAACGTGATTTCTGATACGGTATCGCCCACCGTTTCATTCGGTTCCATTGTCAGTCCGAGGACAACAGCAGTTACCAATATCGGATTTGCATTCAGCGAGCCCATCCCAGTACTGGCGTTGAGCAATATTTTACTTAGCCGATCTGGAAATGCCGTGTCTCTTGGAACCGGATCGCTTTCGAGCACCGATGGCGGAATAACCTGGAGTCTGACTTTGCCCTCGAACTTGACCCATGCAGGAGGGAACTACCTATTGTCGCTTGTCAATGTGCAAGACACAGCGGGCAATCCGTTGATCGGGAACACTGCAATACAATGGCGACGCAACTCAGTGGTCGATACTGCCAATCCGGAATCGATGCGATTGTTCTACAATGGTTCGTCGCAGTTTGATGCTAACGGAAGTGGAATTGGGCTTGCAGACGATGGAGCCCGAGCCACCTTAAAACAAGCTTTGTTGCCGGGAGCAGGTCCGGGCAGTTTCGCCAACATTTCTTCCTACAGTCGAGGCATCAACGGGCTGATGATCGATGTGGATGGATTGCCGAGTACGGTATCCGCGACCGACTTTGTTTTCCGACTGGGCAATAGCAACGACACGTTGAACTGGGTGTCGCCATCGCAATCTCCGAATTCGGTTTCCGTCCGCGTAGGGGAGGGGACTAATGGGAGCACTCGAGTAACGATCGTTTGGCCTGACAACGTCATTGTAAAGACATGGTTGCAAGTCCGGTTGCTAGCGAATTCAAATACGGAGTTAGCGTCGGATTTGGTATTCCACTATGGACACTGGACCGGGGATACGGGAGTAGGAAACTCATTAAATGGAAACGTTGTCAACGCAATCGATCAAGCGTTGGTTCGAAACAACTTTACGGATTCGAGTGCGACAGCGCCGATAACGAGTCCCTACGACTTCAACCGCGACGGTCGGATCAACGCGGTAGATCAAGCGTTGGCCCGCTTGAACTTCACAGACTCGAACAATTTCTTGAAATACATCTCGCCGACGACAGGTTCAGGCCTACTAGGATTGTCCGCAGGTGGGGCTAGGAATGCTAAAGGAGAAGGAATGGAATCTAAAGAGAAAACGCGATCCGGATCTTTGCTCAAGGATCGATTCTTTAGCGATTTGTATAGCGTTGAAGAGATATTTTAATTTGAAATTTAACTTTCGATGCGGTATTCGTTTGCCGCGCTGTTAACCACGAAAAAGGACGATTAGGCGATGAATTCGAAGCTTGCAATACTAGCGGCATTACTGGCAGTGATCTTACATGCAAATGCGAAAGGGGATTTCGTATTTTCCATTAGCGATACTCCGTTGGTAAACAACTCCACTAACCAAAAACTACAGATCTTCCTCAGTTGGAACGGGAATGGCGTTTCTCAAGTGGCAGGTATGAATTTGTTTGCCGAGATCAGGAATCCGGAAGGCGCACTATCGGTCCCAATATTCCAAGGGACCCAGGGGACGCGTTCGGCTTTTGGATTTTCGTCAACAATGGTTTCTGGCTCTGGATTTACTACGACTGGAGAAACCATTTGGGATTCCGACTCATTTACGGCTGAAGTAAGTGCATCGGGTGCCGCTCCTGAGTTGACGAACGCTCGACGCGCAACGGTTTCCGTACTTTCAAATGATCTGTCTGGGTTCAATTTTTTGTCGCTTCCCAACACACCTCGCTTAGTCGGCGAATTCTCGATTAATACAATTGGAACGACTGACCAAAGATTCAATTTGTTTTTCGGAGCGATCGGAGGTTCGTCTACCGATATCGTGTTTACCGATGCGACGTCCATCTCGTTATCCAATCGCGAACTATCATTTAGTGTTGGAAATGTAACAGCCGTCCCCGAGCCGTCGTCGTTGGTTTCGGCAATCTGCATGCTTGCTTTGGTCGGCGGTGGATGTCTGGTCAGGAAAAGACAACGCAATCCACGTTCGGTCGTTCGTGTTCGATTCGATGTCGATCTTCGTCATCGTTGTCGTCATCATCGTATCGACGGCTTCATTGTTTAAAAGGCTTAGAACGGCCTGTTGGTAAACCACTAGAACTCCAAAAATAGTCGCCTTTTGCTCCGCAAAAGTAGCGTCATCCCTGCTTTTCCGCCTCGCACGTCTCGCCAACCACAAACCATCCGCATGCAAGCTGCAAAACTATCCTGCCGAGTTCATGAACCGAGATCGATACGATAGAGGTTTTACGTGTCTACTGAGGTGGTTCGAGCGTTGGTGGAGGGTGCACGCAACTTTTGCGGAGCAAAAGGCGACAGGATCATTCAGCGCGACATCAAGCCTGGAAACATTCTGGTTGCGCAGTACGATGGCAAACCCGTTCCAAAAGCAATCGACTTCGGAATCGCAAAAGCGACGGCGCAGAAGCTCACCGAAAAATCGCTGTTCACCGAATTCAGGCAGATCATGGGAACGCTGGAGTACATGTCTCCTGAGCAAGCGGGAATGAACCAGCTTGATATCGACACCCGAAGCGACGTTGATTCGTTAGGAGTTTTGATTTATGAGTTGTTAACGGGTTCCACACCCCTCGACGGAAGGCGGCTGTGAGCGTTGGCCTTTGTAGAGATGTTGCGATTGATTCGCTAGGACGAACCGCTACGGCCTAGCAACCGTTTGAGTACGATTGATTGCCATGTTGTCATCGATACCGCGTTAAGCTATTATCATGCGCCATTGATCGCTTCATTGCGTAGGGAATCTCAGGTTTCTCCTTAGCCGTGATCTGTTGAAAATCTTAGACGGGGTTGGTCGAGCGTTCGGATCGCGTGGGAAACTATTGACAGATGTCTGTACCGTGGTGTTGTATTAACGTG
>JANPLP010000788.1:0-6266 GCA_031426595.1 Planctomycetia bacterium
CCGCCCGACTGTCAACGATCTCTCCGACGCCATCCCCATCACGGTCGACGTCGAGTCTTCCGCGCTGATTCTCCGCATCAACTGCAACGATTCGGAACCAACGAAAATAAGCAAAGCGATTTAGCGGGTTCGATGGATCAACGGCATAGTGCTTACCGAGCATTATCCAATCGCCAATTGTCAGGCGATCATCGACAGATGAATTGGTTATTAATCGTACACGCCCACCATTCCCTCCAATGAAGTCACCGGAGAGCGGATAGATCCACACAAGTCTTTCGCCATTCGGTTTATTGTCAGTGATGCCTGGAGAAAGATTTGCCGCATCAACCCACGACATATCGCGTCCCTGAAAGATCGCAATCGACAGGGAATAGTCAGTCTCCAGCTGTGAAGCAGTTGTCGCTGTCACGCTCAACGGCTCGCGAGGTGATAATGTTGCAAGCCAGCTATATTTTCGCTCTGAAATCGCCTTTGAGAAACTAGTGGGTCCTGTTGTCGTAAGCGAGGAAAACAATCGTGTGGCAGGAATTTCACTTTCCTTCTCATCCACATACGCCGCAAAGTCATCGTTCGCTGTGAACAGCATCTGCGCGTACTCGCGGTTTACCTGCCGAAGTTTGCCGGCAGGTGCCATGGGGGCATCGAGAGTTACGCGAATCATGCGTGGCTGGTCCGGCCAAGGTGATGCGGGCGCGAGAACATCCGTCACTGGATTGTGACCATCTTGATAGTAAGGGAAGACAGCGGGTCGTAAGGCTTGATGATTCGCCGGAAAGGGAACCGACGCACTTGTTACAGCAGTCGCTAGCTCTGACGCAACCGTCGGATCCGTGTAAAAATACGGATCAATGCAAATAGCTTGATGCGCCCATACCCGATTGATTCCTAAACTAGTCACAGAGGAATTGGTCGATGAGACTGCGGTGCTGTGCGTAAGCGATATGAACTGCGGATCTACTGCTCCAGCTTGATAATCCTGGAGCGCTTTCCAACCCGAGTAATCATTCAACCCTCGCGCAGAAAACTCTTGATACCAACTACCCGCAGCCGAATGCACAAAGTTGAAGCTATTACTTTCCTTTGCGTTGCGAGCAGCCAACGGTAGAACCGAAGCTATACCCAATAGTCCGACTACTGCAACCAACATAGCGAAAAGAACTTCGATAACCGTGATCGCTTCGCGTGAACGAATGCGATTAGGAGTCTGACTAGCGTCCACCATCGTTAACTCCCATAGCTGCAAATTTTCGAGATTGTTCGACCGCTGCCGCAATACTCGAAGTGTCCGTAACGGCAGCAACCGGCGACGATTCGATCAACCCAGTAAAGGGATTGATTGAAATCCACGTGTTGCCCGGGTCCATCAAGTTCCCAATCGCATCGCCACGCTCCCCCGCGACCGGTGCAGTTAACGGCGCATCAGGGATCACTTGCTCAGTTCGTCCAACCATTAGGTAAAGCTTGCTTGACAAAGGAAACGGAACAAAACTTCCCGCAACGACAACTTCCGGACTTCCTGACATGTTGATGATGCGGTTGTCTTGATACATACCTTGCGCGCGGCCCTCAGGATTAAATACGATTGCGATACGACTGTAACTTGAACGCTTCATTGTTGGTGACGATCCGCCGGAAGTCAGTGTTCCCGCAGGCGCCGCGGCCAAATGAAATGGACTAGCGGCATCTACCGCTGACGACGCCGGGCCGGTTCCAGAGACAGATAAATCGATGCACGTGCCTCGCGGCATTGTTATTGTTCCAACCATAGACTTCGATGGCTTGCGATAGATCCGGAACCCTACACCCGCTGGCGCGCTCGCTGGCGGAACAACTGGCGGAGTCGGCGCTAACATCCCAGTTAGCGTGTTGGGCGTCTTCAACGTAGGCTCGCGACCAGAATAACCACTTTCGAATTTAGGATCAGTAGCCGTTCCGGATTGTTTTTTCGCTGCTAACAACGAATCATAACTGGCGGGTGGATTGAAAAATGTAACGGCAACCTCCCCCCCCACGAAGTCAATCGACTCTATAACGAATCTTTGGGAATTCCCCCCGAACTCAATCGTGTCACCAACACTCATCATTCCTGGAGTTGTTGCAGTACCAAATGCGGTTACTACCTCAAACAACTGAAACCTAGCTTGGTCAGCATATCCATCGCTCGTCGCGCGACTTGAAACGCTTAGGGGAGTATCCCAAAGGGTTGCCAGTGCTAGCGGCACTTCTCCGGTATAAGGTGGGAAAACTTCGCCGATACTCATGCGAGTAACTGTATAGTTTGCTACCACAGGAAGACCTGCACCATCTCCTTCCGGTGACACGCGTTCCATAAATAATGCAACTGGTCGACCCGTTGCCATTGCCCGTGTCCTCGCGGTCTCAATGTACTGACGAGCAAGACGTACCGACTGAGAAATCTTTTGGTCTTTCAACAACCCTCTCATTGTCGTCAGTGAAAGCGTTGCAAGAATTGTGGCGATTGCAATGACTATCAGCAACTCAACAAGTGTGAAGCCCTTTTTATTCATTTTGCATACTGTCATCACTAAGGCTCCAAAATAATGTCGTGGCTAGTGATGTTGTCGGCGGCAAACGGTGCTGCCGCCAATGGGATCGACCCGAGTTGGTTGTACCGATACCCAAGTGCATCCGAATCGGAAGCAGGAATAGTGCTAGCAGGACCATTTGCAATTGAATTGCTATAATCCCAGGTGAAGAATGGATCAGGGTAATAGTACGTGCCAGCAGTGTAATGAGTCCCACTTACCCCTCGAATTCCAGTGGGCGATGTGGGCCACGTCATCGTTGCATACGCGATGGGTGTGTCAAAATCGAATGTAACACCATGCTCGCCGTCGGCACCGCTTGAAATAATCAAGGGAACAAGAGTTCGAGGCTGCCAGTCGGTAGGTATCGCAGCTCCACTTGTCCGATATCGCCAATCGGTTTTCACAGGGTCCATCGCATCAAAGTCTGCATATCGGACAAGGTCTCCTGGATAACCTGCAGGCCATCGTATCCAGGAGATTGGATTACCCCAAGCGTCAATAAATTCAAGCAAACCGTCCGTATCTACGTCACCCACTTCGCTTGGCTTAAAATACTCTAACGCACTGGACCCGCTGAAATTACAGGTAGAGACCAGCAAATAAAGCAACTCACTACTCTGAACTGCATTATCCCACTGAATAACCGTATTCGAAGTCTGCGGAGCGACTGCAGATCCCGCCGGTAGTGGCCCAGCTGGCAAAGCAGCTAAATCGAATGAAGCCCAAGATGCAACACCGCGAGTCTTTAACGAGGTCAACTGATTTCTCAATGTGTTGTAAATCAGTCCATAACCCGGCGGAATTCCTCGTGGCAGCTTGGTCGAAACGAGCCCTGAGGCCGAGGTATATTCAATGGTGTAGTGCGTTGGGGGATAAAGCAAATCCGTAATTCGGTCAGGCATTTCCATACGCATTACATCTCTCTGCACTACCATCTTTACCCGCGCAGCCTCACGAGGGGACACAGGGTAAACCCCACCGACAGGCACTGTCAAAGCTGGGTCCAATTGGACATTGATTGACTTATACCGATACTCTTCCCACTTCTGTAAAACGATCTCATTGATCTTCTGAATGGTTCCTCGAGTCTTAGCGACCTTGGCGTCATTCTGGGCGCCGAGCAATGCGAAAAGCACCATACTGCTCATAATGCCGATGATCGATATCGCAACCAGCAGTTCCACTAAGGTGAAACCACCTGGCAATTTTCGATTCTGCAAGTTCAACCGATACATGAAAAACTCCGCCGTAACGTGCTGCGTGTCTCAAATTGAAAAGGAATTCTCAATTGGAAACAGAATTGAACAGAACTTGGGCTTATTACCTAATAAAGCAAGTGATGTGCCACGACCATGCGCTAGTTCTCAAGAGCGTCTTCTAACGTGCCTTCAGAGAAGTTGGTCGCATTGTCTAGCTGCGCACTTGGTACGCCAGCCGCCTCTACATAACGCCCGCCTGCAGTCGCACCCGTCGAAACATTAAGCGTCTCACCCGATGGGTAGACGAAGAAAGTTGGGACTGCCGCAAAACTCGCCGTCGGGATGCCGCCATACAAATCGTCGAGACCTGCCGAAACGATTTGAAAACCTTTGTCTTCGGCGTATCGGAAATGCGAATCGGGTGCTGAAGTTTGCGAAACGTTCGTATTCACGTTCGTAGACTTGTACGGTCTTGCCACCCCTGCTCCGAGAGTGGTGGGTTGGTACTTGTTAAAGAAACCTGGAAGCGTACCACCCGTGCTAATTGCGTAAGTACGACTATCAAAGTAGACATACGGTGCTTGCTTGCCACCAGGATGATAGACCGGAATATTGTCATTCGATTCTGAGAAATACAACGCTTCATCGGTTGATACGGTCGCACTTCCGCTAACGTCGATGGTTAATTGATTCTGTTTGAACTCCATAAACGCATTGGTGCGGTCAGTGTTGTACTGATAAGTAGAGGTCGACCCAGGAACCAGACTCAGCGGGCCGCCTGTTCCCGTGAATGGTTGCACAGGGTTGCTACTGTAACCACCTAAGCAAAACACAAGCGCCTCGGCTGGATCCATGACGACCGTTGCAGGCGATCCCGCGGGGGGATTCACATTGGCGTACAGAACTGTAAATTCCGAGGGCTGAATCTGAGTAAAGATCTTGCGGAAGTGACGTTCGAAAGCTGCTTGGTTAGAACCGTCGGGTGGATAGTCGCCGTACTTGTTCTTGTACTGCTCCACCGCGCTGGCGATGGCTTGCACTTCCAAAGCAATCGCCTTTCGCTTTACCGCTGTCAACGCCATGCTGACCGCCGGGATGATCAGTCCAGCCAGGATGCCGATGATGGCTACTACCATCAAGACTTCGACAAGCGTGAAGGCGGCGCGGGTGGGACGGCGAGGGCCGAGGGCGGTGTGTTTGGACATGACGGTTCTACCCTTAGTTAAAAATTTTCGATCGAACAGCCTGCAAAATCGAGACGGAATCCAAATCCGCACCCAATTCTCCCCCGCAAGCCAAATCGCTCAATGTGGTTTCGTTCGTGAATGTCTGTGGTGTTAAGTTCTAGCGTTTTAGGTGTTAAGTGTTAGGTGTTAGGTTTATCGCTTAGGTTGCTGTGTTGGGTTTCGTGCCTCAACCCAACCTACAAGCGAACTTCTCGACTAGGCCAAGCTGGTGATCATAGCGACCAACGGCATGAACAATGAAATCACAATAAAACCGACCGCCACACCTAGGAACACAATCAAAAGCGGCTCAATCAGCTTCGTCAAACCTTCTGTCATCACGCTCACTTCGTCGTCATACGTATCCGCAACTTTGTAAAGCATCGTGTCCAACTCGCCGGTCTCTTCTCCCACGTCCACCATGTTCACAACCAGCTCGTCGATCACTCGCTTCCGCATCTTCATCAAGTAAAACCCGACCGCAAACACGGCTCCCAAACCAGTCATAAAACCACCGACTTGCAGCAGCGATTCCATCGAACCTTTGGTCTTTGATCCACCCGCGGTCCGTCCAGCGGTCAGCGCCACCGACAGAACCATCACACCGGGGAACGTGCCCATCAAAGCCCAGAAAAACATGGCAAACGGATGAAAGCCCGGCGTCGAGTAATCACGCATCGGTTTGCTGATCACTTCACCTTCGCGAATCGCTTCTGTTACTTTCGAAAAGATCCGTTCGAATAGGGCGTTACCAGCCGTTTCACGCGTGATGTTCAAAGCTTCCAAGATCGGCACACCGCTGGACACCAACGTTCCAAGCGTCCGCGTGGTCCGAGCCAAAATGTTTTTCTCCATCAAACTGCCGAACACCGGCAATTTGAGCATATACATATCCCAGCCCATCCGCCCCTCACGGAACTTGCGGATCAACTTGGATAACAACCAATAACAGAACGGAATCAAAATCAGTAAGAACCAGTACTTCACGATGTAGTCGCTCATCGCGATCAACAACAACGTCGGTGCTGGCAAGGTCAGTCCGAACTCTTCGAACATCTTCTTAAACGTGGGCACGATCACGATCATGATCAAGCAGATAATGCCCGCGGCAATGATCACCACCGCCGCTGGATAAATCAACGCTCCCTTAACCTTACGCTTGAGCGCTTCGGAGCTTTCCAAGAAGTCCGCCAGACGCTGCAGAATCGTTTCGAGAGCACCACCGGCCTCACCGGCTTTGATCATGTTCACATACAAGCGACTGAAGACTTTGGGCGACTTACTCATCG
>JANPLP010000789.1:0-1797 GCA_031426595.1 Planctomycetia bacterium
CGAACCCTCAGAACGGAACGATCTTTGAAAGCGCATTAAAAACGGCTTCGTGAGAGAAGGCTTGGGTTGCTTTATGAGTTAGTCGTTCGCGGGGAACCCACTTCGACATACTCGCCAAATTTTTGAGATTCAGTCATACGGACAGGTTCCATGTTCAGCGATGGCGCAGATCGGCTGGCACTTAGATGCGACTGGTCGGAAAGCAGGCAAGTTGGAAGATTGCAGCGCAGTTGCGCTCTGATGAGGATGTAGCAGGTGTTAGCAGGACTTAGAGGCTTGCGAGTCGGGATTGAAGGAAGCGGCGCTCGGGTTCTTGCTTGACCATTGCAAGCGCTTGTTTGTAGGCCATTTGCGCGGCTGAACTGTCCCCCAGTTTGCTGAGTAAATCTGCTTTGGCGGCATGGGCTAAGTGGTAGTCGTTCAATTCGCCTCGCTGAAAAATCGCTTCGATGAGTTCGAGGCCCAGTTTCGGTCCGTGATGCATGGCGACTGCCACGGCGCGATTGAGTTCGATGACGGGAGAGGGATTGATTGACAGCAGAGCATCGTAAAGGTTGACGATCTCCAGCCAATTGGTTTCAGCGGGAATTCGTGCACGAGCATGGACCAGCGCAATGGACGCTTGGATTGTATACGACCCGAAACGCCGCGTTGCTAGCGCGCGTTGAATGAGTGCGAAGCCTTCGCTGATGTAATCTTGATTCCACTTCGAGCGGTCTTGATCCTCCAGCAACACCAAATCACCGTTTGCATCGGTGCGGGCTGAGCGACGCGATTCTTGAAGCAGCATCAGTGCAAGCAGACCAATGGCTTCCGGATCTGGCAATAGTTCGACGACTAGGCGAGCCAAACGAATTGCTTCTTGAGAAAGCTCGGCGCGAGTCAAACGGTTTCCGGAAGATGCGGAGTAGCCTTCGTTGAACACCAAGTAGGCGACTATTAAAACGGCTTCCAATCGATCTGGCAGATCCGTTGCTGACGGGACGACGAACGGAATTCCAGCATCGCGAATTTTCGCTTTGCCGCGCACGATCCGTTGCGCCATCGTGGTGGACGTTGTCAAGAATGCGTTCGCAATTTCGTCAGTCGTTAATCCACAGACTTCGCGGAGTGTCAGTGCGATTTGAACTTGGGGTGCGATGGCTGGATGGCAACACGTGAAGATCAATCGAAGTCGATCGTCCTCGATCTGCTCTGCTTGATCCGACTTGAGCGCGTTCGTAGCGGCGACTTCTTCGAAGCGATGGATCAAGTCGGCCTTTGCTTCCTCGAACCGAGCTTTGCGGCGCAAGCGATCGATGGCTTTGAAGCGACCCGTCGAAACCAACCAGGCGCGGGGGTTGGTAGGCAATCCATCGCGCGGCCAAGATTCTGCCGCGGAGGCGAACGCATCATGCATCGCCTCCTCAGCCAAATCGAAATCGCCGAGCAGTTTGATGAGTGTTGCAAGAACGCGTCGCGACTCAGTCTGGTAGATCTCTGCAATCGCGTCCAAAACATGGGTTCCAAAAAGTTACTAGCTGCAGCAAGTTGTTTTGAGAGCAGTTCCTGCAAACGAAATTAGGCTCGGTCGAGAATGATGATTGAGAAGCCACAAACTCAAGGAGCATAACTGAGATAGCTCAGTCTACCAACAGGCCAGCGGAAATTCAAAGCAAACCGAAATCGGTCCTGACGTGAATGGCACGGGTTTAAGGGAAAAAGCACCATGGGTTGTGCAAGCAAAGCAATACAGTTCTATCCAAGGTAGCAGCATAGTAAGGCTGCACTTTGAATGCCAAGCGATGGGCTGAATCG
>JANPLP010000790.1:0-1763 GCA_031426595.1 Planctomycetia bacterium
GAAGTCATCTCGCTTGTGCGTCAAATCCAACAGTTCAAGGACATCTCCGATGACTTGTTTGCGTTGCGGGCGACCAATCTTATAGGCGACTGCAAAGAAATCTAAAAACTCCCACACCTTCATGCCATCGTACACACCAAAGTCATCCGGCATGTAACCGATGCTTCGACGCACCGCCATCGGATCTTTGTTAACACTGTGGCCATTGACAATGCCGTCACCACGCGAGGCCTTAAGCAGTGTCGCCAAGTAACGAATGGAAGTGCTCTTCCCCGCTCCGTTCGGTCCAATAAAACCGAACATCTCTCCCGCGTCGATCTTCAGCGAAACAGATTGAACAGCGGTGAAGTCACCATAGTCTTTACCAAACTCGAAGAGCTCGATCATGTTGCCCGTCACTCGTTGCGAAAAAACAAGGTTCCGACGCGTTACATCGCCAAAAGCTAGTAGTAAAAGTTAAGCGTTCCCTAATGTAGCAAAATGGTAGCTGCTCGAGACCGCTGCAGCACCTAGCCACCTCGCGAATGCAATTCATTTTTTCCTAGCCTGCCCGAACGCTCGCCACAGACGGCTTGTGAACAGCTTAGGAATCGGAAAAATAAGGACCCATGCAATCGGCGCTTGCAGAGGCGGGGCAATGGGCCGCGTCGCAAACTACATTCCAGCCGCTGTTGTCGCCCTAGTTCGCTCGGAGTTATGCAAGTATGGTCAAGCCCGCTGAATACGACGTGATTGTGATTGGCACTGGCCCCGGTGGCGAAGGCGCGGCGATGCAAGCCGCCAAAGAAGACAAGAGCGTCGCCATCTTCGAAAAATACAATCGCATCGGCGGAGGCTGCACGCACTGGGGCACTATCCCCAGCAAAGCGCTTCGCTACTCGATCTACTCTGTGATGGAAGCGATGAACAACCCCATTCTTAAAGACATGGGGATCCGCATCAGCCCCACGCTAGACCAACTGCGCGCCAGCAGCCGCTCGATCATCGCCAAACAAGTTTCCATGCGTCAGACTTTCTATGATCGCAACCAAGTTCCAGTCATCTACGGGCACGCAAAGTTCGTAGATAAAAACACAGTTGAAGTCGAAGACGGCACCCAGTATCGCGCGGAACACATCGTCATCGCTACCGGCTCGCGACCATTTAGACCGCCCAATGTTGACTTTAGCCATCCTTGCATCTACGACAGCGATACCATTCTCGAAATGCGGTCACATCCCCAATCCATTACCGTCTACGGCGCTGGTGTGATCGGATGCGAATACGCTTCCATGTTCCGAAACCTCGGCATCAAAGTTAACTTGGTCAATACCCGCGATAAACTCCTTGAATTCCTCGACGACGAGATCATCGACGCGCTCTCTTATCATCTTCGGGATTCCGGTATCCTCATCAGACACAATGAAACATTCGAACGTCTCGAAGGCCATGATGACGGTGCCGTTCTGTTCCTGGAAAGTGGCAAGCAGATCAAGACTGACATTGTGCTCTGGGCCAACGGTCGCTCCGGCAACACTGAGAATATGGGGCTTGAAAATATCGGTATCACACCTTCCAGCCGCGGGCATTTAAAAGTCAACGATCACTTTCAGACCGAATGCCCTAACGTCTACGCAGTGGGCGACGTGATTGGCTTCCCCTCTTTAGCTAGCGCCGCCTACATGCAAGGACGTGCCGCTACCCAACATATCACCGGCTGCCATAACAGTTGCTTGAAACTGACCGACGTCCCCACAGGCATCTATACCAGCCCCGAGATCAGC
>JANPLP010000791.1:0-3539 GCA_031426595.1 Planctomycetia bacterium
GCTGGGGCAGGTGCTGCTGCGACAATCCTGGTTCTGTATTCGGCTGGGCGATTACAAGCAAGCCGCGGTGGTCGAGCCCGGTAATCCTTTTATGCCGGCAACGCGTGGCTGGATTACGAAAGACCGTTCAACGCCGGGGCATATCGGGTGGCCTCACTTGGCTACGGAAGAAAAAGGGGAGGCGTTGCTATCCGCGTTCAGCAACGACGTGCAGAGTTTGCTACAACGTATGCTTCGTTGGGATGGTAGCTCTTGGGAAGGTTAAAACATGCTTGATCGACGTCAATTCGCGAAAACAATGCTGGCCGGCACCCTGGCTGCAAGCTCGACTGCTTGCGTGGCGTGGGGCAATCAACCTCGAAAGAAAATCGCCTTCCTCGGCACCGACGTTTTTCAGCATTCGCACTCGCAGCACTTCCTCGATCGATTTGCGATGGGCTACGCGATGGGTGGCCAATGGCACGCGCCGAGGTTAGAGCTAGCCTCGGTGTACATCGATCAGTTTAATGACCGCGACATCGGTAAACAGCGACTTGAACGCTACGCAATCAAGCCATCCGCTTCGGTTGAAGACGCTTTGACTCTGGGCGGTTCAAAGCTTGCGGTCGACGGAGTCATCATCATAGGCGAGCATGGGAAGTATCCCAAAAATGAGCTGGGGCAAACTCTTTATCCGCGGTACGAATGGTTCAAAAAGACCGTTAAAGTCTTTGAAGCGAGCGGCAAGTCAGTGCCCGTATTCAACGACAAGCATCTGTCGACAAGTTGGACCGAGTGCAAGGAGATGGTGGCGGATGCTAAGCGCTTGAAATTTCCGTTCTACGCCGGCTCCTCCCTACCAGTCACTTGGCGTTTGCCCGCTTACGAAATGCCGCTCGACACACCTTTGAAAGAAAGTGTTTGCGTAGCCTACGGCGGAGTCGATAGCTATGACTTTCACGCTTATGAAACGGCGCAATGTGTATCCGAGCGACGGCGCGGCGGCGAAGTTGGAATTAAATCGGTTGAAGCCGCGCGAGGCGACAAACTGTGGGGGTTGCTTGAGGCCCCAGCCAGCGAGAACACGCGACGACTGTTCGTTGCCGCGTTGAATCGCAGCCACAATTTGCCGGTCGATAATGGATATCCGACAGCTCCCGTAACTTACGAATGGGCGAAAAAGGCGTTGCCGGACACGATTGGATTTTTAGTCGAGCACCGCGACGGTTTTCGAACGACAGCCTTTCTGACAGCCATTCGCGACTTCAATTACGCGGGCTTACGAGCGGATAATGACGAGATTATTGGATGCCAGATGTACTTGCCGATGCCAGGCAGCAGCGCGACCACTGCCGACTTTTTCACACCACTGATTCGCAACGTTGAAGAGATGATTTTGAGCGGTGCTACTCCGTATCCGATCGAACGCACTCTGCTCACTTCGGGAATGGTAATCGCCGGTGTGCAGGCGTTAGCGGCTGAGAAGGTCATCGAAACGCCGGAAATGGATGTTGTTTACAAAGCGCCGGCCGAGTCCATGTTTTTGCGAGTTTGACTGTTGTAACCCGCGGACCGGAAACCCTGACTCAGTGTCTGCGTAGAGCTTGTCGGATCGGGCGTTCGGTAGTCAAATACTCGCAGTTTGCATTCTCCACGCGACCGACTTACTAAGTCAATCTACCACCCAGCACGACAGAACAACCCAGGCAACCATCAGGCAAAATTTATGGACACTCGCACTATTACTCCGCATCGTTTGGCCGAAAGTGTCATCGCGGTTCCACCTTTGGCTCGAACAGCGGGGCTAACGATCGACCGAGCTGAGAATGAGCGACTGGTGCGATTCATCGAAGCTGGAGGTGTCAACACGCTGCTGTACGGTGGCAACGCGGTGCTTTATCACACTCGCTTGAGCGAATATGCGTTGCTGCTGCAGACCTTAACGGAGATTGCCGGGCCGAACACTTTGATGGTTCCGTCGGTAGGCCCCGCTTACGGTACGATGATGGATCAAGCGGATATTTTGCGCGATTTCGCATTTCCGACTGTGATGCTGTTGCCACAACGCGAGATTGCCGACGAGCACGGAATAGCGTCCGGCGTTCGCCGCTTCGTGGATGTTTATGGCAAACCGATCGTCTTGTATCTCAAGCACGATCGTTGGTTGTCGCCTGAAATCGTGGGCAAGATGTATCGCAGCGGCATCATCAGTTGGATTAAATATGCAGTGGTGCGCGAAGACACGCTCAACGATGTTTATCTCCGCGAAGTACTCCAGCATGTCCCCAGCGAGATCGTGGTAAGCGGGATCGGTGAGCAGCCCGCGATTATCCACTTGCGGGACTTTGAAATTGGGAGCTTCACCAGCGGGTGTGTTTGCGTCAATCCAAAACTCTCGATGGATATGCTCCACGCGATCAAGAAGGCCGACTATCACACGGCGGAGCGCATTCGGTTGCAATTCTGCGGGCTCGAAGATCTCCGTAACGCCATCCAGCCCATTCGAGTACTGCACCGCGCGGTGGAACTGGCAGAAATTGCGAACACTGGACCAATGCTGCCTATGCTCGGTGAACTGGATGTGACGCAGACCAGCCACGTTGCTTCAGCCGCTGCAGCCTTGAAGGCGATGCACTAAATTCATCGTTTTCGTACAGTGAGCACTGAACGTGTGCTCTCTGGAGATTGCAACCGCTTTAATAGGCTTAACTCTCACAATCCAACTTGCCGATGAAACGATATGCGCTCGTGCGCGTTCGTTTGATAGCATCGCGTTTGAGAGTTGGTAGCAATGAGTCAGCCTCATGTCGAAGTGCAGAGACCGGACCGGTGGGATCACCCTCTCGATCCGGAGACTTCGCAATCAACCATCGACTTGCTGCTTTCCTCGAAACCATTTTCCTTGATGGACGAGCGCCGCTTTGCGCAGTCAGCAACTTTGGCTGACATTCTTAAAAACGATTCGAGGCTGCTTAATCTTAAATCGGGTGACGTCATTTTCCGTGAAGGCCAGTACGGCGGCAGCGCTTACTTGGTGATGGACGGACAAGTGCGGATTTTTTTAACGCGGCTATTGCCCGATGGGGGGCGACGCAAAGATCGTCGCACCGGCGCGCCGTGGTTGAGCTTGTGGCAGAAGCGGCCGGATCGGCGTCGAGTCATTCGCGGCGCGCGAGCGGTAGCGGTCCGCGGCGGCCCCGTGCAGTTTGCTCAGCGCGGTGAGGGGCAAAGTGCGCGAGTCTTTTTGCAAGATGTACCCGGAGTGCTGGCGGATCATGCGAGTTCCGTCGTGCAGAGCGGCGAGTTGTTTGGAGAGATGGCTGCAGTGACCCGTTCTCCGCGCGAGTTCACCGCGATTGCTGAAGACGACTGCGTGGTACTTGAAATTCGCTGGCAAGGATTGAAGCTGCTGAAGCAAGATCCGCAATTTCGTGCGCTGCTCGACGAACGCTATCGAGCGGAAGTCTTGAGTACCCATCTGCGCGAGACTCCGTTGCTTCGATATGTTCCGGACGAGCATTTAGCCAAAGTGGTCGCAGCGGTCACGTTCGAATCTTTCG
>JANPLP010000792.1:0-3087 GCA_031426595.1 Planctomycetia bacterium
CGAAGCTTAGAAGATCGATCCCAAAGCCAGCCGCCAGTCGTTTGAGTTCCTTTTCGATCCAAGTCTTGCGGTGGTCGTAGTTCTTTCCCGTAAGTTCGTCAATTCCCATCAAGAAGCAACGACGAACTACGCGATTCATTACATGAATTGTAGCAATTTCGTCGGGCGCGAACGCCTCCACACGTGCCACTCGAGCCATCGCAATGCCCCTCCACAAAATTCGCTAGCCCAAGAAAACGGAAAATTACTCCAACCCAACTGGGTAGTCAAGTACCACTGTAAAAATTGTGTGTCCCCATGAATCACCCATGAATCCCCCTCCAAATTCACCCATGACAGTGCTTTTGATTCTCTTTGCGGTCCCCACTACATTTGAATCTGACCGGGCGGTAACGAGTGGCTAGGCTCAAAGTCCCTTGGTACAAGCCAGTTTGTTGATGCCATTTTCTGCCGAAACTCCTCCGGAACACGGATATGGTATCTTTTGATGTAATAGCACAGAGACTCGGGCCACGTCCATTCACCATCTGTACGAAGAATTACTTCGCCAAGTGATTTGCCATTAGGCGAGTCTGCAAAATCCCGTTCGATTATCATAACGACAGCAGAAACTTTTCCCGATTCAAGGTACTGAATCACAAGTTGTTCGTCATCTTCCGCCTCAATTCGACGAAGACGTGATATTTCAACGGGCATATCATTTTGATCGAGCTCGTAAAAGTGCCCAAACCTCTTTTGTTCCATGCTAACCTCCAGGTGACAGAAGCTTCCAAACAGTTCCAATAGGCGCGGTGAGCATCCCATTACTATTTACCACGATTGCGTCGGTTGGTGCCATTACTTTTACACCAAGTTTGTTAGAAAGATGCTGTGCAACGCTTCCGGTATCAAGCATTCCAGAATAGCAAGAAATAAGTCTGATGTCGCCAGTAATACCTTTTGATTGAAGCCAACTCGCAATAATCCGATGATCGACGATAGTTTCGGCACCATTGTATATAACGGCGAATGACTTTCCGTCTCTGGTCCCGTGAACAAAAACGTCAGAGTAACCCGCAAGTCGCGGAACACGCTTTGCGTATTCTGCCACAAGTTTCTGCGCCCAGGTTGCTGAATTCTCGCCTGCGGCCATCGTAATCTTTGTTACGAGTGCTTTTGGGAAATATTTGTCAATTATTTTAGCACCCATCGACGCGAGTGCGGGACCGCCTAGGACCAGTGAGTTAATGCCGACAGCCCAGCCTACCGACTCCCCGTAGGCGATGTCCGCAACAGTTCGAATCACAAACTGAAACAATCTTTGAATCAACGCGAAACTCGATAGGCCGCCCGTAAGAAAATTGGAAGCAAAGTTGGTTGTAAACGAACGATCAACGTCAAACTCATTCTTGATTCCAAAAAGTCCACTAATGAGCGATGCAATCGCGCCCTCTATGAGTGTTTCTCCAGCGGAATGGACTGCCGTCTTGATGGCATAGGCATTAAGGCCTTGCATCATGCTACCGATCGACATCGATCCAAGCATGCCGCCCAAACCTTCAAACATCCCAGTTGGGTCGCTGAACAAGATTGGATCACCGGAAGTGAACCCGTACTTGTTAAACGAGAACGGATCGTTCGGATTACCCGCGTACGGATCGAGCCGTTCGAATCGCCCATTGCTAGCCGAGTACCATCTAGCCCTGAAGTTATAGAGTCCAGTTCGGTTGTCGATACCTTCGCCATTGTAGAGTTGGTTCGTCAGCGCTAGGGATGGATTGGCGAGGGTGGATGCACTGCCGGAGACGATGCCGGCTGTTCCGTTGTGAATCGCAAGAAGTTCACCATAGGCAGTGTACGTAAGCACTTGCATAATTGCGGCTGCGGCACCGAAGAGAGCTCGGGTGCTGCCGTGGCCGTCGTGGCCGAAGGTGAGTGTAACAGGTGTACCGGTGACAGCTCCGGTCGTTGGGTTGATGTCGCTGGTGGTTTGCGTGATCTCGTCGGTGCCGAAGGTGTAGGAGATACGTTTTACAAGCCTTTCGACTTGCTGGTCATCGCGTTCGTATTTCGATTCGATAATCGTCTGGGCATAGCCAGTAAAATTGGCGTGGTCGATTAGGTATTCGGTTCGACCAGTGGATGCACCATCTACAGCAGGCGTTCCGAGATTAGTATCAGTGGTGTCGATGGCGATAAAGCGAATGCCAGAGTTGTCATAGCGATATTCGACTTGCTTGCGCGATTGGACCGTACTTCCAGTGCTATTGGTGGTAATGACTTTTTCAAGCTGACCGGTGAGACCATAGGTCATCGTTTGAACAACAGAAGACACCGTTGGCACAGCCACTGTCTTGGTAGTTTGCTGTGTTGCGGTCCACGCGTACGTGGTGGTTTGAGTGGCAGCGGAGCCAGGTGTGCCAGTTGGGTGTAGCCCAGCGTAACGGTTTTCGGTCAGTAATCGATCGCTGGCATCGTAGGTGTAAATGTCTGTGGTGTTGTTGGCAGCAACAGACTTGGATGTGGTCCGACGCAAGCGGTTGCCGACTAAGTCCATAATGTAGGATTCAGTTTGATCAAATATGTCGTCGGCCAGGTTGGGGGGAGGCGTATCATTGCCTACCCAGTGATCGATGGCTTCACTGGTCAACCTGCCTGCTGCATCGTAGCCCCAGGTGTAGGTTGTTGTCTTATCAGCTCCATTGAGCTTAAAAGTCTCGACTAGGCCAGTCCGCTTGCCGTCGGCTCGGTACGAGTAATCAAAAATATCTTTTACAGGATTGTTGGCTAAATTCCCGTTGTCGGAATCGGACGCAAAGTGGCGCATCACGTCCAGTCGGTCCATGTTGTCGAAGGTAAAATCTTCGACAATTTCATTGGGCATCACAGTGTAGTCCGGTCTGCCCAGAATGTCATAGCGGTAAGCGGTTGTTTCTGGTGGTGTGCCCGCAGTGCTTCCGTTGGTATCGACGATCGAGCCATCACGCTTCACCGTGTTGACAGTCTTGAGCCTTCCCAATTCGTCATACTCATAGGTGATATCGCTGAGGGCTGTGGCTGCCGTGGCTCCAACTCCGCCCGCCCAAGTGCGCGACTTGCGGCCCAGTG
>JANPLP010000793.1:0-4219 GCA_031426595.1 Planctomycetia bacterium
CCGACAGATGCGCAGGGGAAATTCGCGTTGCGTTTGGCGGAAGACAAGATGGGTGCTGTGCCGGGGGCTTACAAAATCCAGGTCACTAAAACGATTCTCGATTCAGGCGAGGGATCCGAAGTCACGATCAAGTACGGATTGCCAAAGAAGTACAGCAACTTTCTCGAATCAGGGCTGACCTACACGGTGCCTGACAGCGGTACGTCAGACATTAAGCTTGACCTCAAGTCGAAATGATTTTCGGGGTCTTCGAATCAGCCAGTTAGCGCGTGAGTTGCAGCGAAGTCACGCGTTGACTGGTTCGTCTAAGCACGTGTAACTGAGTCATTCGGGTTATTGATCAGACAGAACGCGCTCGCGTCCGGTTTCTGCTATTCAGTTAAACCGAAAGACTGTCGTCGACGTGCGTAGATCATCGTCGTCTTAACATCCTTGTGGCCCAATAACTCCTGGACCGTGCGAATGTCTGCTCCATCTTCGAGCAGTTTCGCGTTTCGTAAGGAACAGGCAGTCAGTAACTGTCGTAGCGGATTTCGTTAGAAATTCGATCTACAAGAGTATTTGCGAATCCCAATGCGGTGGCGGTGTGCTTAAGCACGTGCACTGAGTCATTCGGGTTAATGATCAGCCGGAACGCGCTAGCGTCCGGTTTCTGTTATACAGTTAAACCGAAAGACTGTCGTCGACGTGCTTTGTATCGATTGGAGAGTAACTATTCTCACTCTCCATGCCATGGAACTTGGCATAACCGGCCAGCCACTTGATCAGCCAAATTCGCTCTGCTTCATTCACCGATTTTAAAGCCACACATCTTCGAAAACTGGCCACAGTCATCGTGAACTCCACACTTCTAAAGTTGCAATAGCGGCCCGCGCGATACATTCGTTGTCCCGTCCCAAAAACATCAGCCGCAAATAATCGCCCCCATAATAGTGCGCTCACTATTGATTTGGAACTAGGGAACCGGTACCTTTAGGGGGAACGACTTATTCCATGGACCGTCCATGGATAATGTTCCAAAAGTCACGTTATCCCCGGACCATCCGTGGATAATTCATAGTTCCACCACCAGTAGAGAGCCTGCTGCAAACACGACATCAACCTTTCTGATGAGTTCTGTGAGACACCAGGAGCGACGGTTGATGTGATACTGAATTGCGGGTTCGAATGCGAGAACGACGATTCGCTGGAGGCAGTTTTGGCCCTTGGAAATCGTTGAAGAGATCGCTTGCTCGTCAAACGCTTCGTTAAATTGATTTGTGTTTCGGCGTTAAGACTCGATTGATCGCTGCAAGCTGATTAGCTTCGAAGAATTTCAATGCTGAGATTCGATTGAGACTTGGATTACGTTTGGCAATGATTGAAGAGACGCTTGCGCGATCTGGCTTCGGCTAGAAACGGGTGAGCGTAGCGGGATTCACGAACGCAACATCGAAGCGACTGGACTTGCGATTGCCTGAGAACTAATTGATTCGGCATGAAGCGAACGCTACAATCACGTCAACAAAAAACGCTGCCCGAAAACCGCTCCAAACGCGGCGGAACAATCGGATGCACCAAAGTTCGCGATGCAATCCTTACTTACCGTCAAAATCACCACGCGAACTTGGTGATCCGTACCGTTCTACTGACCTAGTAATCGCTTGACCATCTTGCGGAATCGGCCAAGCTCATGAAACCTTGCATCGGTTACCGCTCCACCAAGCCCGAATGATCCAAACTTTCTTCTCTCGCCGTCGATCCAGTTCACAAGGCCACTCGCTCTCCGGTTGTTCCAAGCCTGGGCCGCACGCTTGGCACTCACGAAGGAATAAACCATTGCATTGCAACAACTACAGCAAACCCAGTGCTTCGTTTGGGTTCCAACTTCCTCATCATCTTCTACTGCTTGCTCTCCGCAAAAAGGGCAAGGCAGTAGAACAACGCAATCAACCTCAGTTGTCGGTTGTGTCTTTTCGCTATCCATTGTCGCTTACTCCAACGAGGTTATTGCTACCGTTCCACCACCAGTAGCGAGACTGCTGGGAACACGACATCAACCTTTCTGATGAGTCCTGTGAGACAACAGGAGCGACGGTTGATGTGATGTTGAATTGCGGGTTCGAATGCGAGAACGACGATTCGCTGGAGGCAGTTTTGGTGCTTGAAAAGCGTTGAAGAGATCGCTTGCTCGTCAAACGCGTCGTTAAATTGATTTGTGCTTCGGCGTTAAGACGCGATTGATCGCTGCATGCTGATTAGCTTCGAAGAATTTCAATGGTGAGATTCGATTGAGACTTGGATTGCGTTTGGCAATGATGGAAGAGACGCTTGCGCGATCTGGCTTCGGCTAGAAATTGGTGAGCGTAGCGGGATTCACCAACGCAAGATCGAAGCGACTGGACTTGCGGTTGCCTGAGAACTAATTGATTCGGTATGAAGCGAACGCTACAATCGCGTCAACAAAAAACGCTGCCCGAAAACCGCTCCAAACGCGGTGGAACAATCGGATGCACCAAAGTTCGCGATGCAATCCTTACTTAGCGTCGAAATCACCACGCGAACTTGGTGATCCGTACCGTTCGTCGTATCAAAGTACTGTGACTCGCGACCTAAACCCATACGAACCGCCACCGACGGAGCCGCTAATCGCGTTGCTTTGGGATCGATCTGTCCTGACACAGTTCGGCTTCGGCATTCATACACTGGTGCTAGTCGCCTACTGCTTCATTACCGTAGACAGCGACAGGCCACCGTCAACGATATTGGCTGAAATCAACCCTCGCTTTAACATCGCAATGGCTGCATGCTCAGCCGTAGGGTTCGCCCTGGTTTTCGCGATGACGATCACCAAAACTGCATGGCCACTTCATCAGCGATCCTGGCTCATTGGAATTGACTTGCTTCTCATTGGCATCGTGACCTACGTATCACAGGGATTTGGTACACTTTTCCATTGACAGACCACCGAGCGTGCAAAACACGACGAACCATGGGATGCAACGGAGTGGCGGTGGTGCGTTTTTTGGTGCGATCAATGTCAACTCCCGCCACCCGCTGATCCCGAACGTCCGTTTTTAGGCCATGATAAATGCCAATTCCTCGCAAGCTGCTGGTCAATGCGTTTGCCTTGTTTGAGATCAAGGAACTTCTTGGGTTTGCTGAACATTGCGGCATCAGGCGAGCAGCGGAATTGCCAAAGGATAAGCTTTGTTCAAAGCTTGCAGATCGCGATGGCACGAATTTCCTTTCGTGCTTATGGTCGTTTCGTCTCGCGGAGTTGAAAAAGGTAGCTGAACTATTCGAGATTCCCACGAAAGGCAAGAAGAAGGAAGAAATCTTCAAAGCGGTTTTCGGTTTTGTGGATGACTACGACAAAATCGCAAAAGGGCTTACGTACGACACTGTGTTCACGGATTTGGATGCAGTTGACTTCAGGCAGAAACTGAGGGATTGGATGGATGTTCGGCGTAATAACCGCAAGTTCGAAGACCTGAGCGAAGGTGAGCGATCACTCTGGGGGATTACGTTTGGAATTTGGGAAATAAATGGAAATGGACTTCCGGCGTTGTTCGAACATAACTCCGACGACTTCCCGTTTCGGTTTGTAGAATCGCTGCATCGTGTCGGTGCAAAGAAATCTGCGAAGGCAGTTGAATCGATTGGCAAGAAACTGTTCGGCGGCGCTATTCCGAAAAGTAGAGAAGAGCGGAGTAGACGATTTGAATTTGACGATGATGATGAATCAGACGCATTCGAGCCAATTCTTCGCAAACTTAATGTCATATGGGAATCAGCGTGTACTGAGATACCTAGTCTGACCGAGGCTTATGCCAAGAAAAATCCCAATCTATTCAGAGAATAGAAAACGAACAAACGATTGCACTCAAGCGGCGATCAGGTGCGCTGACAAATCAGTGATTTACTCCGCCGCTGGGTGAATCGAGGCGTTCCACCACTAATAGAGAGACTGCTGGGAACACGACATCAACCTTGCTGATGAGTTCTGTGAGACAACAGGATCGACCGTTGATCTGATCCTGAAGTCCGGGTTCGAATGCGAGACCGACGATTCGCTGGAGGCAGTTTTGGCGCTCGAAAAGCGTTGAAGACAGCGCTTGCTCGTCAAACGCTTCGGTAAATTGAGTTGTGGTTCGGCGTAAGGACGCGATTGATCGCTGCAAGCTGATTAGCTTCGAAGAATTTCAATACTGAGATTCGATTGAGACTTGGATTGCGT
>JANPLP010000794.1:0-9836 GCA_031426595.1 Planctomycetia bacterium
GTTCTCGCGGCTTAATGACCGTTCGAGATCGGTTGTCAACGACGACTCGATCCTGTGTTTGAATAGCTCGCCAAACCCAATCGTATTTATTCTCAGTTGGCTTCAGTCGCACCTTTTTGAATTCATCTGGTAGGCACCAGCCTGCACCTAGCCTCAGTTGAGTGTCGTCTTCTTCCAGCAACAGAACGCCGCACTGTTTCGCCGCGTCTTCCTCGTTCACGAATTTCACAATCAGTTCAAGAGTGTCAGCCAGCAGTGCTCCAGAGGCCACTGATTCTAAAGCAATATGACCGCTACGCAGTCGGCGCTGCTCCTTCGCTAGCTCGCGTGTCCGCTCCACCACGCGAATTTCCAGGTCAGCATTGAGTCGCTGCAACTCAATCTTACGATTCCTTTCGTCACTAGTATCGCGAAACACGAGTACAACACCCAACGTGCAACCTTGATCCTCGCGAATAGCCGCGGCAGAGTGCGTCACTGGACGATCGGTGCCGTCGCGGGAACGCAACAACATAGGATCGGCGAAGTCAATCGCTGTCCCCGTTTCCAGAACTTTATTGGTATGAAGTGGAACTGGCTCTTGCGTCAGTTCATGGATAAGCACGAACACTTCGTAGATCGTCCGCCCGACTGCTTCCGATTCCTTCCAACCAGTTAGCCGCTCGGCGACGGGATTCAGCCGTGTGATGCGTCGCTGCACATCAGTGGCAATCACTCCGTCCGCGATGGATCGTATCGTGGTCGCAAGATCTTGATGAGAGAATCGCAATACCTGTTCCGCTTCCCGAATCTCGGTTACGTCGCGCGCGGTGGCAAACATCAGTCCATCAGGTTGAGGCACACTGGTCCAGGAGAGTATTCTCGAAGAACCATCTTTGCAGAGATAACGATTCTCGAACGCTAATGTGGATGCGCCAGCAGTCTGCTTCGAGATGTCTTGTTGCGTCCGCAAGCGATCGAGAGGATGAACCAAATCTAAAAACGGGCGGTTGAGCAATTCCTCTTCACTCCAGCCCAAGATTCTGCTGAACGCTGGATTGACGCGTTTTAAGTAGCCGTCGTTGCTCGCGATACAAAGGATATCGAGAGACAGATTAAACAACCGGTCGCGTTGCTGTTCCGCTCGGAATTGCTGTCCGATTTCTTCTGCGGTGCAGACATAGCCAGAAACGATGCCATTGTGTGCATGAACTGCGCGGACCAGGAGGCGAACTCGAATTCGTTCACCATCCTTACGTATAAAAGTCCATTCGCGCTGCTCTCCGCCAGGCTGCTCAGCCTTAGCTGTCAATACCGCAAAATCAGAAGCGATCGTGCGTTGTAGCTCGTCGCTTAACTCAGTCGCCCGATGAGTCACTTCATCTTGGTCGTGCCAGCGCAGGGGAGTGGTCTGTCCTACAACTTCCGCCGTGCTCCACCCTAATAACTTTTCAGCCGCAGGATTGAAGAAGCGTACGGTTCCGTCAAGATCGCAAGCGATTAGCATGCAGCCAGCTAATTCAAGTATTGCTGCCAGACCATCGTCCGTAGGCATCTTACTAAGCAGCATAAAGTTTTAACTCGTTTGGGTTGGTTTTGATTTGCAATGCGCGAAGAAAGTCCAGGCGCGGAGTCCCCAGTAACTCCAATGGACACCAATTTATGACACGTCACAGCCGGAGAAGATTTCTGGTTTGATCAATGGCGCAAAAATGCCATGCAGCGGTGGAAATCCAGTTAGTTTATCTGCGCACAGAGGTGGACGATTGCAAGCAAAACATGTGCACAAAGTTGGGATGAACTGAGTCGCACGCTCTGCAACTTGGCGGCCGTTGATGATGGCTCATCAAGTCGATGGAAGTGCCGGTGAAATCAACTAAGGCTCGACCAACGATCACGATCGCTGCATGCAAAGCTTACCGAAGTGCACGCGTGCGCGAGCGACTCGCAATCGAGTTCACTTAATTCGCTGGTACATCGTTTCAACGGCTTTGGCCGCGATGCCTTCGGGGCTAATGTTAAAGGCCGTGATAATGAGTTGGTCATGGCCATTCAATGCAAATTCCGTTCGCCAGCCCCACTGCGGTTGGTCTTGGCCGACATCGTAGGCTCCGAGAACACTCAACCCATGCTCAGTTGCGGAGCCAATCGAGAACATGATTGCGTAGTTCATGTGAAAATCATCGATCCAGCTTGATTCAAAACGCTTGGCAACACGGTTGAACGTCAGCAGATCTTCACCACATCTCGGCTTGCCCTGGATCTCGGCCTGATAAACATGCCGGACGAAACGCCCTCCGAATACTTCATGAAATTCTCCCTCAACCATGGACTCGTCGGCTAATTTTTCGGGCTCGAACCAAGTTTTACAGTTTCCTTGCCATTTGCCGAGCAGGGCTTTCAAAGTGTCGTTTACCGTCATTTTGCCGCACCTAGTATGCATTTATTGGGTCGAAAGTCGTCGAATGAGCGGCAGTCCGCAAGATTCTGAAACGCTTCGCAATGACTGGGACCAAACGTGTCCAACCACCCGCGATAATGTAATTGTCGCAGTTAGTTGCCAGTATGACGTGAATCCGGTAGTATCCCAGTGGTCAATAGACCGTCCAAATGGTGATGCGAGCGACTGCTAACTACGTATGCGACAAAAGTAAGTTCTCAAGCGAGTTACGGTTTAGTCAAGTTGCTTTTTGGTTGGGGGTTCCAGGGAAATGGTCACGAGTGCGAGCAAGAATATGGCAAAGAAGAAACCAGTTAATAATGCCACTTCCAAAAAGCCCAGCGAAGGGCCCACAGGGATGGAGGCAGTTTACAAACGCGAGCCTGGCCTGAAGACCACTCTTGCGCAGATTGAAAAGCAATTCGGTGAAGGCTCCATCATGCCATTGGGCGGTGAAGCTTTGTTGAAGATCGCTGGTGTTCAAACCGGTAGCCTGTCACTGGACATGGCGCTCGGCGGACTCGGCGTTCCTCGCGGGCGGATCATCGAGATTTTTGGACCAGAGTCGAGCGGTAAGACAACTTTGGCGTTGCATATCTGTGCTGAGGCGCAAAAAGGTGGCGGTATCGCAGCGATCATCGATGCGGAACATGCATTCGATCCAAGTTGGGGTAAGAAGATCGGTGTTGAATTGGATACGCTACTTGTATCGCAGCCGAGTAGCGGCGAAGAAGCGATGCAGATCACCGAGCACCTTGTGAAGAGCAATGCGGTGGATGTGATCGTCATCGACTCGGTTGCCGCGTTGATTCCGAAACAGGAACTTGATGGCGAAATTGGCCAGTCTCACGTCGGCTTGCAAGCTCGGCTGATGAGCCAATCGATGCGAAAGCTGACTGGTGCGATTGCGAAGAGCAAAACGGTGGTGATTTTCATCAATCAGATTCGCGAGAAGATCGGCGTGATGTTCGGTAGCCCCGAAACGACACCCGGCGGTCGTGCGTTGAAATTCTATTCTACATGCCGTATTGATGTGCGTCGTATCGGCGCTCTGAAAGATGGTGAAGAAGTTGTTGGTCAACGTGTTCGCTGCAAGATTGTCAAGAACAAGGTGGCCCCTCCGTTCCGCATCGCTGAGTTCGACATGATGCATAACTCGGGGATCAGCTACGAAGGTGATTTGCTGGACGTTGGCATGTTGCACAAAGTTGTGACGCGCAGTGGGGCTTGGTTCAAGTTCAATGAGACTTACCTCGGTCAAGGTAAAGAAAAGGCGCGTGTGTTCTTGCTCGAGAACAAAGACGTAGCGTCTGAGATCAAAGAATTGATCATGGCCGCTGGTGGTTACGCGGGTCCTGAAACCGCGGTTGGCGAGGACGCCGAATCCGAAGAGGATGTTGAGTCCGAATTGGTCGACAGCTAACGCTCACTGCACCGCGTGGCCGAATGATCCCCCGATCCGACCGACAGCTTGATCGCTCCCAAGCTGTCGGTTTTTTTGTTGCTCGAGTTTGAGCGGGTGCGTCAATCCTAGGCCGGAACGATCTGAGCGAGCCGAGCGCCGCCGCGGCATCTTTTAAGAAGCGGACATGCGGATAAAACGCCGGAACTGCGCTGCGCTTGTTCCGGCCTACGTGGGTGCGAAAGGGGGAGCTTACTGTATGCACTTTGAGTGCAGTCGCGGGGCTGCACTTCTGTCGCCGCATTGCTGTCCAGGAAAATCTTCCTAAGCCATAAGTTCCAGCCCACCAATGACTTACCGTCAGTAAAGTCAAGGCTGTTTTTCACTTGGCACATGGTTCGTTATAGCTGACTTGCAAACCGATTTTCGAGATTTGCAAGTCCAGTGAGGAACCTGCCATGTCAGCCGCTTACATGCCCCGCCAGCCGGAATTCGATGACGATGTGATTGAGGCGACAATAGTTTTACCGCCCGATGATAAGTTGCCTGGAAGTGGGCAAGATGGGGCCGTGAAGCGCAGTGCTAACGACGTCGAGCGATCGATGTTAGAGCGCTTTGTCGACAGTTTTTTCCGCCGTGAGAACATCCGCTGGTTGGCTGTGATCGGAGCAGCGATAGTGGTTGCTTCGTCATTGATGATGGTGACTCGCGAGTGGGCGAGTTGGCCGGTGCTGGCGAAATTCCTAACCATTTTGGCTTACACGGGGCTCAGCTATCTGTTGTCAGACTGGGGACGGAAGCACTTGGGTTTGCAGATCACGGCGCGCGTGCTTCAGTTCCTAACGTTGCTATTGTTACCGATCTGCTTTCTATCGCTCAGTTGGCTGTTCGATTCTTCATCGGAACTGGTTGGCCCGGCGGGATTGCAGATGGCGGTGCTCGCAGTACCAGCGCTTGGGCTGGCGTGGTTCACGTCGTCACGGATCTTTGAATACTTGTGGCGTGGCAAGCAGCATACGTTTCTCGTTAGCTACTTACTGCTATGCGTTGCTGGGGCGATCCCACGGATGCACGAAGGTTGGTCCGCAGCGATGATGACCTTCGCATTGTGGCTGATCGCGACAGTGGGTGCGATCAAGATCAATCGGCATGTGTTCTGGATCACTGAAGAGCATCGCTTGCCGCGCGCCTTTGGCTTCTTGCCGATTGTGTTATTGGGAATCCAATTTCTTAGTTTAGTTGTGATCAAAACGGGACTTGCGCTGCCTATTGAATGGATGGGATTGGGATTGGTCCTGATGGCTGGCACAGTCCTGATGACGGCTCGTGCGGTGGCGGATGTGCATCGTCAACGGACCGGTGGCAACCTCCGGCCGTTGCCTTGGAACATTCTGGCCCCGCTACTGATTGGCGTTGCAATGGCGTTGCTAGGAGTGGCAGTTTCCATGCATGGTTTTTCGTACGGTGCCCAGACGACATATGCTTTGGTGCCCAGTGCGTTGATTGCGGGGCTGATGATGTTTCAGGCAACTCGTGAAAGCAACCAGCGAGCCTTTGTATGGATCGGCTTGCTGTTGTTCGTAATCAGTTATCAGTGTGCACCGACATTGTTCTCGGGGCTGGTACAGCAAGTCAAAGCGAGCGCCGCGTCCGCGGTTGGCGAAGAGCGCTTGCCGATCGCTTTCTATGGACTCAGCTATCTTCCGTTTCTGTTAGCGATTGCTGTTGGAAGCCATTGGTTCTCCCGTCGCCGCGAACCAGCCTTCGCAGTACCGATGCGACACTTTGCAACCCTCATGACCATTGGCTTGTTCGCCCTCTCGTGGATGCATCTCAAAGCGATTTTTCCAGTCGCCGTAATCAGCTTGGGTTTATTCAGTTTTTATGCGGTGCTATTCCGCGATCGTCGGTACGTGCTGGCGTCGATTGCTGCGATCACGGTGGCCGTCGCAGCCTGGATTCCGTTTGTGAACGCAATGCAGTTGGCGGAGGTTCATTACTTTCACATCGTGACCAGTTTGAGCCTATTGGCGACGGTGTTCGCATCGCTTCCGCAGCTCGATCGAATGATCAATCGCTTGCCCCAGCCGTCGCAAGCGTGGAGCCAAGACATGAGCAACCTAGTGGGTGAACCTGCGGTTATGTGTCGGCGATGGTCAACTGTGTTAACCCTAACCATGGCTCCGCTGTGGGCGGTGTGGGCGCTGCGGGGCGTGATAACAATGGTCAGCGGTAATGTATTGGGACTAGACGCCTCCCCAACTTTGGCAAGTGCAGTGCACGAAATTGGCAACCTACCAATGCTCGTGTTGCTCGCCAACTTTGCGATGCTCACCGTCCGCACCCGATCCCCTTACTACAGTCTAGGCATGTGGAGTATGGCTGTGTTTGCGGGGCTGGCCACCGCGTTTTACATACAATTGCCAGTTCTCACAATTGCTAGTGGAGCAGTGATCGCGTTGGCGACCACGAACCTGGTTACGATGTTTCCGCTTCGACGAACGCTCAGCGGCATTACTCTTAGCGCATACACGGGTCTCTTCGAAAATGTTACGAAGGGACAAGCGCCCACATCGCTGCGAGTCGCATTCATACTGCCGCTGCACGCCATCACTACTGTTGGGCTGTTAGGACTGACTGCGGCTGTCATTATTCCAGATGTGCTGCTGTCGAACTTGACGCTGACCAGTCTGCATGTCGGGTATTCAACGATTGCCGTATTGATTTGGTTGGTCACGCTCAGGGTTGCATTCAGAAACCGCATTGCCGGTATCGCAGCAGCGATCGCTTTCCCGCTAATCTGCTCCGCCGTTTTACTTAGTGTTGGCGCGAACACTCTGTTGGATCCCATCACTTATTCAACACTGCCGTTGGTATGGACCATTGCTGCTGTGGCTGTATCTGTGATTGCTTGTTGGTCGATTCCCAAAGAGCCGGTTTCGATTCAGAGCATCGCGATCACCTGGGTGTTGTCCTGTGCCGTGCTTAGTCTCAGTTCTTTTGATCTCGTCGCGCGACTGACTGCGATGGTGGCGTTGACCAGTTTGGCGGTCACTGAGCGGGCGAGATTCAAACAACGCGGTTGGACGATGCTTACGATTGCAGCAACTGTGCAGATCTTGATGTTGATTGCGGGTTTCAGCGGCTTGAGCTCTTGGTGGCTGATTCCAACTCAGCCCGAAACTGTGCTCGCGCTGTTGCCTAACATCGCACTGGCCGTGGCACTGGCGACTATCGTTTGGGATGTCCGTCGCCTGCGTTGGCACGAAGAAATGCGAGTCGCAAGTACATCAGTTCTACGTGTTGCGTTTGTGTTCTCCACCTTCCTCACTTTCGCGATCCATACAGTCAATCCATGGCAGGTGATGACGATGATGCTGGCGTTTGCCGTGGCCGTGACTGCGGAGACTATTGAAGCAGTCCGCAAGCAGCACGTGGCTCATGTTTGGAGCAGCATTGCGTTAGCCATCACTGCTCTAGCGTGGTTGATTGTTCATGGCGAATTGGTGATCGGAAGTGGTGCGAGTCAGATTGCAATCATCTGTGTATCGATGGCCAGTTTGCTGGGAGCACGCCTGATCCGCGGTCACGCGCGGCTTGGATTTGCTGCGGGACCGCTGGAACAACTCGGCCTTGTGTGTCCAGCGTGCGTGGTCGGATTAACTCTGTTCCGAACGGTCTGGGGTATTCCATCCATCCTCCCGGGCGTTGATTCAGCCGTGTTGCTCGCGGCGGCGGCAATCTATTTCTACCGTGGGTTGGCCACGTCCAGTCGTAGCTTGTTGATCGTCGCTGCGGTGATCTTCAACATCGCTTTGGCTCACCTATGGGTAACGCTCAGTCTCAACGACCTGCAACTGTATCTGGTACCACTGGGGCTGACCATTCTTGGGTTAGTAGAACTGCTGAAAAAAGAGATACCCCTAGCCGCACATGGCACGCTACGCAACATCGGATCACTGGTGATCTTGGTTTCGCCGGTGTTCGAAATCCTCGGTGGCAGTTGGATGCACATGGCGACTCTTCTGGTGCTCAGCGTCTTGGTCATTCTGCTGGCCATCGGTCTGCGGATCCGGACTTTGGTGTTCATCGGATCAGCGTTCTTATTCGCCGACTTGGTAGCGATGGTGATTCAATCTGCCGTCGCCAATCCAGGGATGCTGTGGATTGGAGGATTGGCCACAGGTGTGGCTGTTATCGCGCTGGCCGCTTACTGCGAAAACCATCGAGAACAACTGCTCTCGAAGATCCGCCTGTTAAGCGAAGAGCTGGCAACTTGGAGCTAAGCAACTTTTGTATCTGTTGGATGTTTCTATTACAAGTTTTGAAAGGCAATGAAAATGAAATGGTTAAGTCAGTTTAGTTTGGTAATGCGTTCAAGTATCACGTCGCTCAAAGAGATGGTTGAAGACCCCGAGCGGATGCTGCATCAGTTGGTAATCGATATGCAGAACGAGCTCGAAGAAGTTCGCGCGAGTGTGGCAGAAGCGGTTGCTGATGAGATCTTGATGCGCAAGCGAGCTGAAGCGGAGCGCGTCGAGGCGGACAAATGGCTAGAGCGTGCGACAGCGGCGCTCAAACGCAAAGACGAGGCTTCCGCACGATCGGCACTCGATCAGAAACTAGCCGCTCAGGCTCGCGCCGATCAGTATGCGAACGAATACGAGAAGCAGCGATCGGAGGTGAGCAAATTACAGAAATCGGTGCGAGATCTCGAAGACAAAATTCGCCAGGCCAAGCAGAAGAAAACACTGCTAACCGCTCGGATGGCGCGAGCCACTTCGGTCCAGAAGATTCATACAGCCATGGATCGTTGCGACAGTCAATCCGCGTTCGCCCAGTTCTCGCGACTAGAGGGTAAGGTCGATCGGCAGGAGGCGTTATGCGAAGCATGGGATCGGATGGATGGCAAAGATCCTGTCGCAGAGGAACTTGAAGAGCGATTTGAAAATGAAGAACGTCAGCAGCAGCTTTCGGTTGAACTCGAAAAGCTTAAATCGCAAGTAGAGTGATGGCGGGAGGGGAGTGGATTCGATGAGGCAAACTGCCGGCGCATTGGCACAACTGTTGATCAGTTGGTGGAGCAAGGATCGGATTCGGGTCGCTCGTGACGAGGGGAAACTGTTCCGCATCGTCGCGGGCGACCGGCTGATCGTCCGCGAGCGACTAATGATGGTGCTTGAATGTCGCCAAGTTGTTCGCGATGGCGACGCACAAATCAGGTTCTCCTTATTGGAAGTGGGATCGAGCGATGACGAACTATGGTATCTTACCTACACGATTCGTTGCACCGAACAAAAACAGTGCGAGGAGGAAACGCATACCTCGGGGAGTAGGAAGGAGGAACTGACTTTAAAAACTGGCGCACAAACCATGGAACTGTGCCCCGATGAGGTCTGTGTTTTAAAAAATGGTTAGCTGACTCGCTATTCACCGACGTGTAGCGAAACAATTTAAAATCCCGTTGAAAGTCACTTCGAAAAAGATCACCTATGGTCGCGCAGTTGGAACTGATCCTGCTCGGTTTCGCTGTCATCGTCGATAGCGTGCTGTTGATCGCGTTGCTTGAGCGTGTCAACCGTCCGAATACGGCAATCTGGATCACGACGCTGGTGGCTGCGACCTGGTTTGCCCACGGTGCCGGTTTCGCACACGTGCTGCTGCGAGGTTCGCCCGTCGATACGTTGATGTTGCTCGATCGATTGAATCTGGCAGTGATCGGCAGCGCGTTGTTGGTGATTCCCTCCGCTATGTTGCATGCTGCGGTAAGACTGAATCATTCTCCTCGCAACCTGCGACCGCGGTGGGATTGGAGATTCTCAGTCGCGTATGTCCCTTGCTTATTGGTGCCGCTGGCGATCCATCAGGCGTTTGCGACGAGCAGCCGCAATTTGGCGAAGTGCTTTGAGCCTTGGATCAACAGCTACTTAATGATTCTGCTAGTTGTCACGCTCACGGCAAGCGGTTTGTTTTGGCGTTATCGTTCGATCAGCAATATTGCACCCGTGCGTAAGT
>JANPLP010000795.1:0-12760 GCA_031426595.1 Planctomycetia bacterium
GTCGGTCCGATTGACTTCAGCCAACAACCGCTGGCTAGCGTCCGCCTGAGCTCGGATTGTCTCTGCACGCTGAACACGATCCATGTAACGGCCTTCTTCGGTCGCGGCCGCTTTGATGGCTGTTCGCAAGCGATCTTGCAACTGCGCTCGGACAGCAGGATCAAGGTTGGTAGCAGAATCCAGCTCTTCCAAGCGAGCCTTAAGCGAGTTCTTGACCCCCGTTGGCTCCGTGCGCATCAGCCTCTGAGCTTCGTTCAATTGAGCGCGAACATCTTGCTCAAGGGCTTGAGCGGCTGCAGTTCGCATCTCTTCTTCACGCGCCAGCAGACTCCCAATTCCCACTGAATCATCCAGCAGTGCTGGAGCCACAGGCACTACCTGCGCCGCGGGAGCAGCAAGCGCCGGAGCACCAAGTGCTGGCACGTCGCCCGGAACCGCCGGTTCAGGAGCTGCAGTGTTACCGAACGGATCGTCTCCGGTGGCCGTCGGATCAGGAACAGCAGTGCTGCCGAACGGATCATCTCCAAGCGGTTCTTGAACTGCAAACGACAGCGAAGGCGCAGAAAGTAAAGCGCAAAGGACCAAAAGCGGCCGGGTGAACAGCATGACTCAAACTCCAAAAAGTGCCCGAGGTACTTCACATGCCTCGAGGAGAAGCCTTGATCCACAAACAGACGAGACTGAGGAAATTCGGTCGAGTTTAGACAAGATGGATCAGATCTAGTCTTTCATCAAACCTAAGCCAACTCTGGTGTAAGTTGGTTAATATGCGAAATTCATTAAAGCAAACGAAACTTATTGCCTTCTCTGCATTCTATTTACCGGATTCCGAGCCTGCTAGAGAATTCTGCTGAAAAGGACTTCCAGCAGTACGCCTCTATCGCCTCGACATCGCAGAAAAGTCATGCTTGTGACAAAGCGAATCTATTTAAAGCAACACCTATGCCAAGCCCTCACGCTGTCGTCATTAGACGCGGTCTAAGCGCGAATCCACCGGTCTTAACGGATAAAACAACCCAAGCGGTGAAACAAAACCCTCAAAACAAGCGGAAACATCCCGCATCCGCAGGCTGCGAGTTCTATTATGCAATTGCAAAAAGCTACATGCGTTGCAGTTTCGAACGCGGCCTGAAAACACGCCCAGCCCAGGCTCGAGGCGAAATATTGATTGGCACATTTCTTTGCCCCCGGTTTCCGAACCCGAGCACTCCTGCGCTTCAAGGCTGTACCTAAGGTTTGGGACGCTGCCCGGGTGGGATGCTTAACAGACGCGGTTGAGCGGACTCGTCAGGAAGTGGCGAGGAGAGCATTGAACCGGCTACGGCATCGTCCCAGTTCTTGCTGATAAGTAAGTCGAATCCAGGATTCTGATTCTTGACTTGGCAAGAACATGGTCCCGACATGAATTGGCAGGCGGTATCGATCGTCTCCGCCATGATGCCGTCTCCGACCAAGCCGTAAAGAACTCGCCCGCGCCCAAATACAGGAAAGACCATGGGTTTTGAAGCATCAAGATCCGGTTCGCTCTTCATCAACGCGTTTAGTAAAAACGCTTCCCGCGGATCGTCTCGATCAAGCTTTAACATTGAAAACTCGATTCGCAGCGGTATCTTGCTCTTCGCCAGCACCAGGGGCTCGACCTCTAATTCCTCAGCCGTCGGCACCGTCAACCTTGAAGCGTTCAAGGCCATTCGATCCGCAAGCAACTTTACGGCAACAGAATCAGCCGAGTCATGACCGCTGGGGACAAAAATCCAAACCGCGGATTGGCCGCTACTCAGCCGCTTGGCGACTTCATTGCGAACGGGTGAGCGCAGTAACCCCTCGACGCTGCTCTCCGACAGCGCTTTGACATCAACAACGCGATCGGCAACCTCCGTCGCAGTCCGCGGATAGAGCACTACCATCAGCGGCACTTCGCTGTTTAAGCGTTTTTCCCACAACTCTTTGAGCCGAGCGTCGCGCACGTCTTTGATGTGCCTAAGCTGCATTTGGTAGTTAGTAAACGCAATCAACTTGGGAGTTTGCAGTTTATAGACAAGTGATAGTGAGGCCTCACTCAGCTCTGCGTCATGAAGAATGATGACTTCATATCGATCTGCATTCCAGCGTTCTAGCGCATATCGGAAGACAGGCACTTGGCAAGCCAAAACTGACGTCGCCAAAAAAGCAACAATCAAAAAAGCTAACTGGATGCGTTTTGCGATTTTCATGTCTTGGGTCTCTGTACGCCGCAAAGTTGACTGTACGCCGCTAAGTTAGCCGGAGCCGGGCGGAGCAGCTCAGCCATCAATCTGGTCTCTTTACAAATTCGATGCCAGCAAGTGCAGCACGGCCCTGCTTGGGGGCAAAACGCATGCGCACTTTGTCACCGACGGGTAAATTTTCTAGCAACTTGACGGCGAAACGCTCTGAGGCCGTTCCCGCCGGGTTTATCGTCACGTCAGACAGCAATAATCGGTCTTGAATATACAGATCGAAAATCCGAACTCCACCTTGATCAAGCGGCGAAGCGGCGAAGTGCAATCTAATATCGTATCGGCTTGTCGTAGGTGTGCCCGCAAGTTGATCGAGGTCAACTAAATCCGCATCGACTACCAGCTTAGCGGCTTCCGGAGTAGGGCCACTGGAAGCGGCAGCGATACGCTTGCCTTTACCCTTGATGAGAAAGACGATTGAGTTGCCAGGTTCCCAGTCAGCTTGATCGACCACTGCTTGAACCAGCACGGTGAGGTCGGGCGTGCGTTGCAGGTCGCCGGCTTCCCCTTCCTTGTCCCAACCCGCTGGCTGCCATTCCACTTCAGCCTCGAATTTCGGTCTAGAGTTGATATTGCGAGGGGTGGTAGCAAAGCGTTTCGCATTAGCTGATTTTTCGACGCCAATCACAAGAGAAGTAGCATCCTTAGCCACCTCATCGCAGGTGAATTGCAAGTGGGCGCCGCGAACTTTTGCACCGCGAGCGATGTTGATATTGTTGAAGCGAACACCCACCGTTTGCGGACCGGAATCTTCGACGAGCTCTAGATCGCTACTGGTTGTGTCCACGTCACCTGTTTCGTACTCCTCGGCGTCATCATCCACATGCTCAACTGGCAAACCTGTCTGCAATGAATAAGGTTTTTCAAGTCGCAGATTGATTTCCAAATCGGTGATGTTGTCGACGCCGGATGCGAGCACCCAAGGTTGTTCTGCACCGACTATGAGCGAAGAATGATTTTGGAAGTACTTGGCGTCCGCGTTCAGTTTGATTTTTAAAGGAGCCGAATCGCCAGCAACGGGTGGGTACTCCATCCATAGTTGTCCATCAGGCTGGCGTCGATCTCCAGGAGCACCAAAATTGATTGCGAGTCGTTCAACTTGTTTTTCGGGAGTCGCATTCACGTTGGTTGTATCAACTGTCCATACGTCGATGTCAGGCATGTGTACGAGCGCCAGCGAAGTTTGGTTTTGGTACGAACAGCTACAAGTTCGCGTGTAATCGGGCGCGTTCAATACGCCGTTGGCAACCACCAAGTTCGAGGTGCAGCCAGATTTAAAGCCTCCCAAATTGCCGGTGCCACCTTCCGTTTGCAAATCGTAAAAGCCCGCGGCTCCTGAGCGAAAGGTCAACATGTTTTCGCTGGCAATGATGTTGTTACAGCCATAAGCGCGAGTGATCTTCCAGGGCTGCACTTCACCAGTCAACGGATTCTTGATCAGTTTCGGCTGCCCGGTGCGAATGTAAAATGCACCCGCCGACTCGCTGTAGGCATTAGCATTGGTAATGATCAAATCGTTGTGTAAAATGCAGGGACCAGAATAACTTAGCGAGTCTTTCTTCCACTGAATGCTCGCGTCTTTCGCACGATAAACCGTCATGCCGCGACCCGTTTCAGTCGTCAATCGATCACTGGCCTGCGCACCTGCTTGCAGAAGCAAATCGTGTTGCTCGGAATAACCCAACCAAGTACCGAAGATCCCTTCCTTCACTTCCCACTCCGTCTCGCCTGTTAAGTAATTCAGCGCGACAATTCGGTAACTGCTAGGTAAGGCTTTGCCCCGACGGCGCATAGCTTCCTCGATGTGACTCGGGTTCTTATCCAGACAGAAAACCTTGTTTCCTCCAGCAACAATGCCGTTGTGCCAAAAACTGTGATTGGCTGCGATAGTCCACAGTTGCTTTCCCGTATGTCGATCGAAAGCAATCAAGCCAACGCTGGCCGCGCGATCGAGGCTTTTTGAACCAAAACCAGCCTTGGAGGTGCTGAGCTTCTTCTCGTCTTCAAAATCCAATTGAAGTCGATCGCGATACTTTGCAAACCCCAAGCCACCGATCAGCACATCCTTATAAACTCCGATATAGCCCCACTCCGCTTGCTCTCCGTTGGCGTCTTTTGGCAGTTGAATTTCTGTGATCGTTTTGCCCGTCTTGGGATCCAGGGCCAAGCAGGCGTTACCGACCAAGATGTAAACAAGATCTTCGGTAACCACATAATTGGTACCGCGACCGTTCGCACCGGGAATGTGCACTTGGTTGTACTTGGGATCCAGTGGCGTGTCTTCGTAAGTGTTGTCGAAGTAAACATCAAATGTTCCCAAGTCAGCAAACTCGCGCTTCCAGATTACACGCCCGGTGTAGACGTCACGACAACTCAGACTATTCATCCCTTGGATAAACAAATTGCCAGCCACCACTTGCTCCGGCGGCCCGTGTCCATGGCGAGGAAGTACGTCAGCATTGCTGTTACCGCCGAACCACAATACACCCAACGGCAACTTCACACGCGAGTCATTCGATTTAAGCGTGTTGGCTACGTCACCGTATTGATGCGTCCAATCGGCGGTTCCCGGCAGCGCACCCACTCGGCGAACACAAACGGCGAACTTTTGAATATCTATTTCCGCTTTCTCTAATTGCATCGCTTGAACGCGCGCTGCAAGTTTATCCCGCTCGTTTTGCGTCGTTTCAGGGGAAGTTAACAGGTGGAGGACGCCGCCAAAGGGTCGCACCGATTCGTAGATTGCCTTCAGCGAGTGCTCATCAATAGCAGCGGCGAGTTCTGGGGCAATGAAGACCATGTGGCCCGTGTAATGCGGCGCACGAAAACTGTTAGGTTTCGAGAAATGCGAGCTCACTCCAAAAACATCCGCCGCTTCTAATACACGACGCAATCCCAACACTCGCCCTTCATCGTCATCGATCGCGGCTAACTGAACAAACGGCGACTTCTCCGCCAAAGCCAAGAGTGTCTTGGATTCGACGTTCCCATACCAATAGGCAAATCCTTCAGCACTTGAAGTCGCCAACAAGTCACTTGCTCGCGCACGGTCGGCTTCATCGAGCTCAAACGGAACGGAAGCGGCTTTGATCGCCAGTTGGTTTGAACTTATATCCGGTTTTCCATCGCCGAACGCTAAAATACGTCCGCTCAACGAAACGGCAAACAGTTTGTGGTCGGCAACCAGCAATCGCTCGATTTGAACATCGACAGGAATGGAGCGAAGCACTTTTGCGGGTTGGTTATCGCCGGGCAAATGAAGAACCGTAATTGCCGCTTTGCCGGCAGCGATCAGTTGGTCGCCAGCCAAAATTAGATCGCCACGCCCGTCCGCTTCAACTTCCCATATCACTTTTTCGTCGGCCCCGTAAGCTCGGATCAATGGCTTTTCATTCACCCATTCAGCCGAGTAAACGATATCGCCGGCGATCACGGGTTCGTTGGGCATGAAAGCAGTTTTTAAACCCGTCATCAAGTCGAACGCGCGCGTTCCTTTATCGCGTGTGTGCACAAAGAAGTACTTTTCATTGGCAGCCACGAAAGAACCACCCGTCCCTTTGCCACCCGCGTTAATCTCGAAGTAACGTTGTTCACCGGTCGCTCGATCGAGCACAGCAGGAACAGAACGGCCTCCAGATACGACTAGCATTTTTTCGGTGGCGACTAGCGCGCCTTGCGGCGCAACACCCGCGAAAGACGGAGCGCTGTGAGGCTGCTTTATGTACTGCGATCCTGTGCTATCGTTAAGCCATTCGACCTTGCCGGTCTCAGCATTCAGTGCATAGATAAACGTACCCATGAATGGCCAAATACTGGCTGCAAAATAGATTTTGCCATCCCGGATAACAGGTCCACCCCGCGCAGGCCAAGCGGAAGTGAGCCGCCGATTCCCAATCACATGCTGAGCGTTGGGAGCTCCGCTAAACTTCCACACCAGCGATCCATCGGTAGCGTTGACACAGTACAGAAAACCATCGTCGCTAACAAAGTAAACGCGGCCTTGAAAGCCAACCGGCGGCATACGAACCGGCCCCTCGGAGTAAAAGGACCACAGTTCCTTGCCGGTTCGGGCATCGAGCGCGAGCAATTTGTCGCGATCATTGAAACCCATGAACATGCGACCATCCAGCACAATAGGTTCGAATGTGCGGTCGTAGGTCATCAAGTCCAGATTCAGTGGATCGTCCCAAGCTTGCTGGCGCTGACCATACTCGACTTGCCACAGCAGTCGCAGGTTTTCAGGAACCGAATTTGGTGTCGCCGCCGTTCGCCCGGCATCGTAGCGCCACATCGGCCAATCGTTCGTCGCGTTTTTTTCACTAGCACACGCCGCCTCCCAACTCATGAACACAAACACCGTCAGTCGAATAGCGGTGAACGCAAATCGAGAGAATGGGAGAGTGGTCGCAGCAAACGTAGGTTCTAGCATTCCGCGTAGGCCTTGAAGCGATTCGGCTGAAGGCTCTGTTGCGCGAGCCGTTTTGAAGGGAGGGAGCGGTTAAATATAGACTGTCCGTCGCGCCCGAACTACTAGTTGGCGTATCTTCGCGAGGAATTAACGACCACTCAGGTGCTTACGAACATCCTCGTTTAATCGTGTATTTGCGACCGCTTCAAATTTCAGTTCCACAACACAGTCCAAGTCTTGTTTGATGCCGCTTGGCGTGATGTAATGGGCCCACCACGACGAGCCACTCCTCCTCTCATTTGCGTGAAAGGTGTCATTCCCATGGCACAGGTTTTCTTTGCATCGGACAGCGACCCGAAAATGCAAGCGGCCTATGAAAAGGCGCGCGCGACTTTTCGATACTTTTGGCGCGAGATGGCTTGGGAACGTCGGCGTATCGTCCCCGCTCTGGATATGGCGGTTGTCAAAGTACCTTTTCAGGACCCGCCGGGCACTAAGTATGACTCTAAAGTTCCCGAAGCCGAGCAAATGTGGCTTAGCGATGTCGATTTTGATGGCAAGGCAATCACAGGCACACTTATCAATTCGCCGAACTGGCTAAAGTCGATTTCAGAGGGTGACGAAGCCCGCGTGCCACTCAAGGGTATCACCGATTGGATGTACGCCATTGGAGGTCGAGCCTATGGCGGTTTTACAGTGAATGCTATGCGGGCCGCGATGGGTCGATCGGAGTGCGCCAAGCATGACGCCGCATGGGGCTTGGACTTCGGCGATCCGAATTCCATTCAACTTGTACAAAGCGGTCAACCTCAGGCGAAATCGACTGGAGGTTTTCTCAGCAAATGGTTCGGTGGTTCGAAAGCAACCCCGACAGCACCTGCACCCGTGGATTTGAACGCTGAACACCCGATGGCACTCAACATGGCTGAGTCACTCGAAGAATTCGTGACCCAAGATCCAAGTAACGTTAACGCGCGCGATGATCGAGGTTGGACTTATTTGCATCAACTCGCATTGGCGGGTACCAAAACCGGAGTTGAAATTATGTTGAAACACGGCGCGGACATCAATGCAGTCACAAGCCATGGCCTGACCGCACTACAACTCGCGCAATCGCTTGATTGGAAAGAGGTCGCCGCGTTTTTGAACGCTCAGGGTGCAAAGTGAGGCTGCAAAAGATCGTTTACTAAGTACTTGCGGCGCTACTTCCGAGCGATGGAATTCACGTACATGCAGAGTTCATCGAAATCGCGATGGCTTCGTCATCCGCAAGTTGTTGAGCTACTAGTTCTTGAGCTACTATATGGCGACTAAAACCAAACCTGCAACTTAGAGATACCAGCCATGCCAGATTCCTCTCAGGTTTTCTTGGGCCTCGATTTTGGAACCGAATCGGTGCGAGCCCTATTGGTCAACGGCCGCGGCGAGGAATTGGCTTCATCGGTCGTACCGTATCAACATGGTCAGATTGTCGATCGATTACCGAATAGTTCCAGGCCGCTGCCGCCAGCTTATGCCTTGCAACATCCGAGCGATTGGATGGATGCGGCAGCGAAGGCGACTCTTACTGCAAAACGAAAAGCAAAACTTGACGCGGCCATGATCGTTGGTATCGGTGTCGATTTCACCAGTTGCACGATGTTGCCAACCAACGCAGATGGAACACCGCTATGTCTGCTCAGCGATTTTGTGGACCAACCGCTCGCATGGCCCAAGCTGTGGAAGCATCACGGCGCTCAGAAACAAACCGATCGAATCAACTTGGTCGCACGTGCTCGCAATGAAACCTTCCTGAGTCGCTACGGCGGCACGATTGGCTTGGAGTGGTTCTTTCCAAAGATGCTCGAAACGCTCGAAGAGGCTCCCAAGGTCTATCAAGCCGCTGAGGTATGGCTGGAAGCTGGCGACTGGCTGGTATGGCAATTGGTCGGCGGCGCTGCAGCAGACTTGCCCCGCTCCACCTGCCAAGCTGGTTACAAGGGTATGTGGAATGCAATCGATGGATATCCAAGTGAAGCGTATCTGAAAGAAGTGCATCCAAAGCTTGCTACCGTCGTACGGGATAAGATGCCAGGTCGATTGGTCGCTCCAGGCATGGCGGCGGGCGAACTGCTTCCTTCACAAGCAAAACGGTTCGGTCTTCGCGCGGGTACACCCGTTAGCGCAGCAATCATTGATGCCCACGCAGGAGTACCTGGTGCTGGAGCATCTACCCCAGGGACATTGGTGATGGTGATGGGTACCAGCTCCTGTCACATGCTCAATGCAATTGAGGATCGCAGTGTCCCGGGGGTAGCGGGCATAGTCAAAGACGGCATCCTTCCAGGTTTTTACGGATATGAAACGGGTCAAGCAGCAGTCGGGGACGCGTTCGACTGGTTAAGGAAGCTGACGGGCAACGCCGATTTGCAGCAATTAGGGAGTGAAGCTGCCAGCATTCCGCCGGGTGCTGAGGGCGTACAGTGTGTTGATTGGTTCAATGGTTGTCGCACACCGCTGATGGACGGCAAACTGCGCGGCGCCTTCGCTGGCTTAGCTTTGCACCATCGGCCCGCACATCTGTATCGCGCATTATTAGAAGCCTCCGCGTTCGGAGTTCGCTGGATTGTCGACGTGTTGCGTGAAGGGGGTGTACCGGTGAAGAAGTTCATCGCTACCGGCGGGCTACCTCATCACAATCCGCTGGTGGTTCAAGTTTATGCCGATGTGCTGGGCGAGCCGATTATGGTACATCCTTGCAAACACGGACCCGCTCTCGGCGCGGCAATTCTGGGCGCTTTAGCAGCCAATTCGTTCTCGTCACCTGCCGCCGCCATGCGAGCCATGTCAGTCCCTAAACCAGGCACCGCAGCCATCTTCAAACCCAACCGCGACACGCGAAAATCATACGAAGCCTTATACGCCAACTATCGGAAACTCAGCAGTTTCTTAAACTCGCAGGCCCCATAGAACACGTCACCCATCGAACTCAATCTCAGCAAGCCAGTTTCCAATGCAACTCGAATCAGCACTACCTAGCACATTGGTCTAGATATCGCTCCAGCCCATCGACCTTGGCAGAAACCTTTCAACCTAATCACAAAACCACTCACCAGAATTCCAATATGGCAACCAATCGACTGAAGAAAAAGCAAGTGCAGTTAATCGCAAGTGGTGATCTACGCTTGTCGGCGAACCAAGTGTGCTGGCCTGCTCAAGCCGCGATGGAGAAGGCGCTGAGTTCGGCGCTTGCAGGCGAAGGCTTCGAGGTCGTGAGATCACACAGCTACGACACCAAGTTAAAGCATGGATTTATTTCTAGCCAGCGACAAGGGCTGGAGGTCTTTCGTGATATCGATCCAAATGCTCCGCTCATTGTGGCTGAGGCGGTGTGGCAGTATTCACATCATGTGCTGGCGGGTCTGACAACTCATCGCGGCCCAATCTTGACAGTCGCGAACTGGAGCGGACAGTGGCCAGGGCTGGTGGGGATGCTGAACTTAAATGGATCGCTGACCAAAGCCGGAGTTGCTTACTCGACGTTGTGGAGCGAAAACTTTACCGACGAAGCATTTCTCACGAAACTTCGCGAGTGGCTTAAATCTGGCAAAGTAACCCATTCGCTCGAGCACGTACAACCCTTCAGCGGACTGAAAATCCCCAGCAAAGCTGCCAAACTTGGTGAATCGCTCGCTAGGCACTTGCGAAGTGACAAGGCGATCATGGGCATCTTCGACGAAGGTTGCATGGGCATGTTCAATGCGATCATCCCCGACCAACTTCTCCATGATGTCGGCGTCTTCAAAGAGCGACTTAGTCAATCCGCGCTCTTCTATGAATCGCAGCAAGTCACCGCAACTGAAGCTGAAGCAGTGTACGCGTGGTTCAAAAAGCGTGGTATGAAGTTTCATACGGGTAATGCCCATGAAACCGATTTGACGAATGATCAAATCCTGCTGCAGTGCAAGATGTACATCGCTGCAGTGCGGATCGCAGACGATTTTGGATGCGACACGATCGGCATTCAATACCAACAGGGCTTGAAGGATCTCCTGCCGGCAAGCGATCTGGTTGAAGGCACATTGAATAACCTCGATCGCCCACCTGTCAAATCGCGGGATGGCAAACGCGTCTTGTACAAGGATCAGTTGTTGCCCCACTTCAATGAAGTCGACGAATGCGCTGGACTTGATGGTCTATTCACCGCCCGCGTTCATCAAGCACTCGAGCAACCCGCTGAAAATACGTTGCACGATGTACGCTGGGGAGCTCCAGTAGGCGATGAGTACGTATGGGTGTTTTTGATCAGCGGTGCCGCTCCACCAGCGCACTTTGTAAGTGGTTGGAAAGGGACGCACGGCTATCGTCAGCCGGCGATGTACTTTCCAAACGGTGGCAGTACGATGCACGGCGTTTCAAAGCCCGGTGAAATCATCTGGAGCCGTATTTACGTCGCGAACAACTCCCTGCACATGGACATCGGCCGCGGTGGCGTTGTTGAACTGAGCGACTCCGAAACTCGAATGCGATTGGATTCCACCACGCCCCAATGGCCCATCATGCATGCCGTAACCTACGGAGTGAGCCGCGATCAGCTGATGGCCAAACACCAAGCCAACCATGTCCAAGTGGCTTATGCCAACGATGCCAAATCAGCCGACGAATGCATGCTGACTAAAGCTTCGATGGCTGCAGCGCTCGGCATCCATGTCAACGTTTGCGGCATGCGCTCGCGCACTCAGGCATGGAAGTAAATGCAAAGCTGACTCATCAATACCGAGCACTCAGCGCTGCTCAGCGCTAAGTTTTCGAAGTTGCCGATCCTCGTCAGTTACTTAATAGCTGGCTGGGCGGGCTTCTTAGCTGGACGGACAATCGGCGTAACCAGTTCGCCTAATCGAAGCGGCTCGCCAAAGACAGTTTGCTGGTCACCTTGAGCGCGCATCCAATCGTCGAGCGACTGTCGCATTTCATCCAGCGGAGCGGAATGCGCTGGATCCGCAGCAAGGTTGTTCTGCTCAAAAGGATCATGTTCCAGGTCATAAAGCTCCTCAGCCGGTCGCTCCACATGGCGTTTGACAATGGCTGCTGCCGAGGAGTCACTTTTGGCTGCATCCAACCAACTCTGCCAGTAAATTAGTCCGTCGGCGCCAGCGGCTCGGGTGATGTGCGAATGGTGCTGGAACTCGGGATGCAGGTTGCGGATATATTTCCATCGCCGAGTGCGCAGCGCACGAATCGGATAAACATTGAAATCGCCATCACCGCTATGTGTCGCAAAGACCTGATCGCGATGAGAGCTGCTCGTCCCACGTACCAAACCAGCGAATGATCGGCCGTCGAGCCCTTCAGGAACGGTCCCACCACCAAGTTCAATGCATGTCGGAAGAAGGTCAGGCAAGCACACCATCGCATCACTCGTTGTTCCAGGTTGAAGTTTGCCTGGCCAAGAGATGATGAGAGGGACTTTCATTCCAGCGTCGTACAAATTCCACTTAGCAAAGGGCAATTGAGCTCCGTGGTCAGCCGTGTAGGCAAACAATGTGTCACCCTTCACGTGAGTCTTAACCAGTTCGCGAACTTCGCCAAGCAGCGTGTCGGCTTTCGAGACGTCGGTTAAATACTTGGCCCTCATCTCCCGCATGGCTTTCGTATCCACATGGGTCGGAGGCAGCTTTAGTGTGGCCGGATCGTAGCCCTCATTGGCACTCCAAGGAACATGCGGATGTCGTGTACCGACGAACAAACACAACGGCTTGGATGCATCACGCTCGCCCAAGAACTTCGCCACGGCCGCCGTATCACTAATTCCAATCGCTGGCCCATCGATGACTTCGAATCCATGCGCATTGGCTTGACCACTATGAGCCACTTTGCCAAACGCCGCCACTTCGTAACCCAACTCACGCAGACGAGATGGCAGAGATGCAATGTCGGATCGCTTCAGCTTGTGATTCGGTTCCGCTCCATTACGGGCTGGCCATAGACCCGTTAACAGAGCATTACGACTTGGACCGCAAGCGGGCGAAGCGACGAACGCATGGGTGAAAAGCATCCCTTCAGCCGCTAACTTCGCCATATTCGGCGTTTGAACATCCGTGGCTCCATAGGCTTG